>JBCCRZ010000045.1:0-17439 GCA_039200855.1 Cyanobacteria bacterium P01_D01_bin.44
ACCTGGGCTAAACTTACGCAAAATCATGAATATTCCTGACTCTACAGCAGCATTGACTCAACTGGTTCGAGGCCGATGGGTCTTTACAGGGGACGAGGTCCTTACAGATGGCGCAGTGGCCATTCAGGGTGAGTCTATCCTAGCGGTAGGGGCTTGGGAAACGTTGCGATCGCAGTATCCAGACGCGACTGTTTTAGGGTCTGATCAGTATGCGGTGTTGCCGGGGCTGATCAATGCCCATCACCACAGCAACGGCGTGCCCAATTCTCTGCTGGGGGTCGAGGATGATTTTTTAGAACTGTGGCTGTTTGCGAATAGTGCGTTGCGATCGCAAGATCCCACCTTCAAAACCCTCCTGAGTGCCGCTGCCCTCCTCAAAAGCGGCGTCACCACGGTGCTGGATGTAGCCAGCATTGGCGGCTCGGCAGCGGCCAGTCAGGCCAATCTCCAACATCGACTCAACGCTTACGAACAGGCCGGTATCCGCGTCGCCTTAGCCCCCGGTGCCAGCTACGACAGCTTTTTGGTGCATGGCACCGGCCAGGATGATGCCTTTTTAGCCAGTTTGCCAGAGGCCCTACGGCAGCAGGTGCAAACGCTGGTGCCTCCCGAGCAGGGTCTCTCTGCAGAAGACTATCTAGAGGTCATGAGCGATGCCGTATTGCGGTATCAATCTCATCCCCACATTGATGTATGGTTTGGCCCGCCTGGCCCGCAGTGGGTCGGTGACGAGCTGCTGCTCAAGATTGTTGAGACCGCAGATCGCCTCAATACCGGGGTCCAAACCCATGCCCTGGAGTCTTTTTACGAGAAACTGATCGGACCTCGTTTTTACGATAAATCGGTGATCGCCCATCTGCACAACCTGGGGGTGCTCAGCCCCCGGTTTTCTATTGCCCACGGGGTCTGGGTCACAGAGCAAGACATCGAGATCCTGGCAGAAACCGGCGCGTCTATTAGCCACAACCCCAGCTCTAACCTGCGGCTGCGGGCAGGGATTGGCCCCCTCAATCAGCTGCTGGCAGCTGGGGTGACCGTGGGCCTTGGCATGGATGGGACCACGCTCAATGACGACGAAGATATGTTCACCGAAATGCGCCTGGCAGCTCGACTCCATCGCACCCCCCAGATAGAATCCCCGGCTCCCACGTTTGAAGAGATTTTTCAAATGGCGACGGCGGGTGGGGCCAAGCTGCTGGGGCAAGCCCACAGCCTGGGCAAACTCGCGCCGGGATATCGGGCCGATGTGGTGCTGGTGAAGTGCGATCGCATCACCTGGCCCTGGATCGCCCCCGAGGCGAAACCGCTATCGGTGATGATGATGCGAGCCCGAGCCACCGATGTGGATACGGTTTTGGTCAACGGTCAGATTGTTCTCAAAGCAGGCCAACCCACCGGATTTGATCTGCCCGCCCTGGGCAAAGAAGTCGCCGCTCAGTTAGAAGCCGCCCCCGATCGCACCGCCTATCGCGCCCTCGCCAAGGCGGTACGCCCCTATCTTGCCTATTGGTACGCTAACTGGGAAGTGCCTGAGCTGACCCCTTTCGCTGCCTTTAATGCACGCCAATAAAAGATACCCTGCGAAATGTGTGACCTGTGAGCCAAGGAGGAACTATCTCAACTCCACGTTGGGGTCATCCTCATAAGCCGAGTCTATTTGAACCAGACGCTCCAGGGTCAGTGAGAACAGTTCAAACAAAGACTTCAGCAATGAGGTTTCTCGAACGATGCCTTCGCACCGAAAATACAGCTGATCCACGTGAGCAGGAAAAGCAGCCCCAAACCATCCATCGTTATTCTTAATTTCAAGATGGATTCTTGGCTGTTGTTCTATCAACCCTTTCATTCTGCGATCCGCCAGCAGCAAGCGTATTTTCTCAGAATTGTTGCCCTTGATGATAAATTGATCATCAAAGAAGGGATCTCCGATTTCTATATCTTGCATGCCAAGGAACTTGCTGATTGAGCTGAAGAACCCTCGTCGGTAGATCTCAAAATAAAGCCCATCTTTGTTGACAAAGGGGGCCCTGAGCCGGGTATAGGTTATGGCGTGTGAGTTTGTGGATGATCCAGAGGAGTGATTCACGGTGTAAGTATCGAGCAAAATTTGCCACTCGCCATGACCATACACAAGGGCATCTTTACCCCAAAATCCGCCCTCTATAAATTCTCCTCCAATGTCTCTCGCTATTTGTGACCAGATTTCCCTTTTTGAGGGTCCCAAAATAGATCTAAGCATATCCATCACTTTTGCTCACATCTGATATCCATGTAGGAATTGTCTACAAGCAATCCGCTCTGTTTACGGATTCTTTAAATTTGATTTGCCGGACTGGGTGTTTAGGAACAGCTCGTACCAGTGCTGCGATGGTTCTCTGCCTTGATGATACAAGCCCTTACAATTTCAGCTCAAAGAACATCGCATCTGGGGCGGGATTGTAGCAATAAGGTGCAATTGGAACAAAACCGGCGCGCTCATAGAGTCGGATGGCACGGTCGAGATCTGGCACCGTGTCGAGGCGGACTGCTGAGTAGTGCAGTTCCCGAGCTGTCGTGATAAACACCTGCATCAGCGCCTGTCCAATCCCCCTACCTTGATAGTTGGGCAGTACAAACATTCGCTTCATCTCAGCGTTGCCGTCAGGAAGTCGCCTCAAACCGACGCAGCCAACCCAAACCTCATCGACTTGAGCCAAGAGCATCGCACCCTTAGGCGGTCCATACATCACCGATAGTGTTTCCAGCTCTTTTGAGAACCCCTGGAATGCCAGGTCAATGCCCAGCCAGGCTTGATACGCAATGATCAGATCCCTTACCGCTGAATAATCATATTCACTACCTGCTTTTACAATTTTCACCATTTTATTTCCTCAATCCATCGTCAATTTTTCTTTGGCTGCGATAGCCAATTCTGAAGCGATTGCCCGAACTCTATAAGTTTTTCTTTACCACTTCATCAAAAATGATGACTGATCCCCCGATCAGAGTGAGTCTGTTTTATGGTTTGATATATATCAATGATTAAATAATTTTTCATAGCGTTCAATCTATGAAACGAGTTTGCCCGCATTCGTAATCGATTACCTGATTTGCTGCATCTAAGCGTGTTGCTTTTCCTCGGACGAGCATTTAAGTAAAAACCCAGGCGTTAGCTGTGGCTGAGTCCAATTCGTTGAGTTCCAATTCATTTAGTTAGTTAGGGGATCTAGCCTTGCAATTGACCAATAGAATTCATTTCCGAAATTTACGCGGTGACATCTTTGGGGGTGTTACCGCAGCCATTATCGCCTTGCCGATGGCCCTGGCCTTTGGGGTTGCCTCCGGGGCGGGGGCCGTGTCTGGCCTCTGGGGGGCCGTTTTAGTCGGCTTCTTTGCGGCCTTGTTTGGCGGTACACCGACGCTAATCTCAGAACCCACTGGCCCGATGACAGTGGTGATGACTGCGGTGATTGCCAACTTAACGGCAACCAACCCAGAAAATGGCATGGCGATGGCCTTTACCGTGGTCATGATGGCTGGGGTTTTCCAAATTATTTTTGGCTCCCTCAGACTCGGCAAATATGTCACCATGATGCCTTATACGGTGATTTCAGGCTTTATGTCTGGCATCGGCATCATTCTAGTCATTTTGCAGCTAGCTCCCTTCCTTGGGCAAGCAAGCCCGCCGGGCGGGGTCGTTGGCACACTGCAGTCTATCCCAGACCTACTCGCCAATATTCAACCCGCCGAGACAGCATTGGCCCTGCTCACGGTGGCGATTATCTGGTTCATGCCCTCGAAGTTCAAGCGGATTGTCCCCCCCCAGTTGGTTGCACTCATCTTTGGTACGGTATTGTCACTGATTCTGTTTCCAGATATTGATATTCGTCGGATTGGTGAGATTCCCGCTGGTTTCCCAGCTATACAGGTCCCTACGTTTAGTGTTGACCAGCTCCAACTGATGTTTGTCGATGCGGCCGTGTTAGGCATGCTGGGCTGTATTGATGCCTTGTTGACCTCGCTAGTAGCGGACAGTTTGACTCGGACTGAGCACAATTCCAACAAAGAGTTAATCGGCCAGGGCTTGGGTAATCTCATGTCGGGCTTATTTGGGGGGATTGCGGGTGCCGGGGCTACCATGGGCACCGTTGTCAACATTCAAGCTGGTGGCCGCACGGCGCTCTCTGGTTTGACCCGAGCTTTTGTCTTGCTGGTTGTCATCCTGGGCGCAGCTAACCTGGCCGCCACGATTCCCCTTGCTGTGCTGGCTGGGATTGCCCTCAAAGTGGGTATCGATATCATTGATTGGGATTTCTTAAAGCGGGCCCATCAAATCTCAGTCAAGGGTGCCCTGATTATGTATGGGGTAATCTTGCTGACGGTGCTGGTGGATCTGATCGCCGCTGTGGGGATTGGTGTCTTTGTCGCTAACGTTCTCACCATTGAGCGCATGAGTGAGCTGCGGGCAAAGTCTGTGAAAACAATTTCGACGGCGGATGATACGATTCGATTAAGTGCGGAAGAAAAGCGCTGGCTTGATGAGGGTAACGACCGGGTGTTGTTGTTCCAGCTCAGCGGTCCGATGATCTTTGGGGTTGCCAAGGCGATCTCTCGCGAACACAATGCCATCGGCGAGTGTGATGCCATTGTGTTTGACCTGGGTGAGGTGCCCCACATGGGGGTTACTGCCTCTTTGAGTTTGGAGAATGCCGTTAAGGAAGCGGTTGAGAAAGGGCGTTATGTCTATATTGTGGGTGCTGCTGGGCAAACCAAGCGTCGCCTCGAGAAACTCGGTGTGCTGGGTCTGATTCCCTCTGGAAATCTCTATATGGACCGCACTGAGGCACTCAGAAGCGCAGTTTCTAAAGTGTTTCCATATTCCTATGAGCAGTCCTCAGAGGATCCAGAGGCAGGTTCAGGAACAGAAGCCTCTGCGATCTCTCAGCGTCAGAGGGGGGAGTAAACCATGCTGTGGTTGATGCTACTCGCCATCGCCCTTGTTTTGATGGTCCTGGACAAGCATCTAAAACCCGCCGATGAGGTATACACCATTGCCATCTACAGTGCCGGGCTCTTAAGTGCCCTCTGGGGGTTGGCAATGGCCCCAAGCACGGTCTTAATGGGGCTTGGCACCCTGGCCCTGGGCTGGCTGCAAATGAGTTCGCCTCGAGCTTAGTAGTCCTGGGGCTCAGGTTCATCTGGATGGCCGGAGCCGCCATTTTCCCAGGTTCGTGAGACTGCTTCAACCCTGAAAATCCTGGACTCTTGATTCTTCCTGTTTGGTTGTTAGAGGATTGATCCATGCTATTCAACGTTGGTTATGGTTGGTTATTGAAAGATATGGTGGATGTCTTGCCTGCTCCGCCGTGGGTGCTGGCGACCTCACCCGAGGCCCAATACTCTCCGTTTGTGTTAGCGGGGGTATTGCTGAGCCTGATTGTGGTTTACATGGCGAGTAAACTAGGCGGTGAGTTGTCTAAGCGGCTTAACTTGCCCCCGGTTTTAGGCGAGCTGGTGGGGGGCGTGATCGTTGGGATTTCGGCACTGCACCTGCTGATGTTTCCTGAAAACAGTGCATTGGCCACTGATTCTGCGATCATGAGGGTCTTGCAATGGCTGGGGCAGCTTGACTCCGAAAGTGTGACCCACATCTTCCAAAGCCAGAGCGAGGTAATCTCAGTGCTCGCCGAGCTGGGGGTGATTGTGCTGCTGTTTGAGATTGGCCTGGAGTCTGATCTTAGGGAGCTTAGCAAGGTCGGCTATCAGGCCGCAGTGGTGGCGGTGGTGGGCGTCGTGGCCCCCTTTACCCTGGGGACAATTGGCCTAATGGCCTTGTTTCATGTGTCAGTGATTCCGGCGATTTTTGCGGGGGCTGCCCTGACTGCGACCAGCATTGGCATCACCTCAAAGGTGTTATCAGAGTTGGGCCATCTCAAGTCAACAGAAGGTCAGATTATTGTTGGGGCAGCTGTGATTGATGACGTGCTGGGCATCATCGTACTGGCGGTGGTGGCCAGTCTGGCCAAGACGGGAGAAGTTGACATCCTCAATGTGGTCTATTTGATCATTAGCGCCAGCGCTTTTTTGCTGGGTGCAATTTTGCTGGGCAAGTTTTTTAACAAGAGTTTTGTGGCCATTGCAGACAAATTGCAAACCCGAGGGGCGTTGCTGATTCCAGCGTTTACATTTGCCCTGGCCATGGCCTTTTTGGCAAATGTAATCCATCTCGAGGCGATTTTGGGGGCGTTTGCGGCAGGTCTAGTGCTGGATGAAACAGACAAGCGTAAAGAGCTTGACCAGCAGGTGATGCCCATCGCGGATATTCTGGTGCCGATCTTCTTTGTGACCGTAGGGGCTAAGGCCGATCTCAGTGTCTTAAACCCCGTCGTTGCCGAAAACAGAGCCGGGCTGGTGATTGCGGCCTTCTTGATTGCGATCGCAATCTTCGGCAAATTGGTCACGGGTTGGGCCGTGTTTGGTCAACCGGGTATCAATCGCCTGGCCATCGGGGTGGGCATGATTCCCCGAGGTGAAGTAGGACTGGTCTTTGCCGGGATTGGCTCAGCCAGCGGTGTCTTAGACAAGCCTCTAGAAGCCGCTATTATCGTGATGGTTATCCTGACGACGTTCCTGGCTCCGCCCTTATTGCAAATCGCCTTAAAGAGCCAGGCAACCCCTGCTGTGGCCTCGGCGGTCACCCTCCCCGTCGTCGAGTAAGCTGCCGTCTAGTAAGCTAAAGATAGCTCAACCGGGTTTCTTTTAGATAAGCCTTAAACGCCCAAAGAAACCTGGTTTCTCGCCGCCATCCCTAAATCCGCCAACAAGCCATGTCTATTTTAGAAGCCTGCGTCTTTGCCACCGTTCTGTGTGGTTTTTTTGGCATTATCCTCAAAAAGAATCTGATGATGAAGATCATCTCCATGGATGTCATGAGCACTGGGGTGATTGCCTATTACGTTTTGGTCTCAGCGCGCGGGGGCTTTTTAACGCCGATAGCCTCTGAGCCGCTCGCCGCAGGTGCCCAACCCGCCGCCTACGCAGATCCGGTGCCCCAGGCCGTCATCTTGACTGCGATTGTGATTGGCTTTTCAATCCAGGCGCTGATGCTAGTGGGGGTGATGAAACTGTCTCGGGATAACCCAACTCTGGAGAGCTGCGAAATCGAAAGGGATAATACGCCATGATCCAGGCCTTGGACAGTTTGTCGGTAACGCTGCTCTGGGTTGCGCTGCCCTTTTTTGCAGGGTTTCTCCTTTATCTCATCCCCAAGATCGATCGCGCCCTGGCTATCAGTGTGGCGCTGATTTCACTGGGCTATGGGCTACAGAGAATGTTCGCCCCGTTGCCTTTAGAGGCCCAACTGTTAGATCACTTTGGCGTAACGCTGTTGGTGGATGAGCTGAGTGGCTACTTTATTCTGACCAATGCTCTGGTGACAACAGCGGTGATTCTCTACTGTTGGCATCAGGGTAAAACCGCTTTTTTCTACGCCCAGGCAATTATTTTGCATGGCAGTGTCAACGCGGTGTTTGTCTGCGCAGATTTTATCAGCCTGTATGTGGCCCTGGAAGTGGTTGGGATTGCCGCCTTCCTCTTAATTGCCTACCCACGTACAAATCGTTCGATTTGGGTGGGGCTGCGCTACCTGTTTGTCAGCAACACGGCCATGCTGTTTTATCTGATCGGCGCGGTACTGGTCTATCAGGCCAGTCATTCGTTTGCCTATACAGGGCTGTGGGCAGCCCCAACCGAGGCCGTTGCGCTAATTTTTTTGGGGCTCTTGACCAAAGGGGGGATTTTTGTCTCGGGGCTGTGGCTACCCCTGACCCATTCTGAATCTGAGACACCCGTCTCGGCGCTGCTGTCAGGGGTGGTCGTCAAAACCGGGATCTTTCCGCTGGTGCGCTATGCGCTGATGATAGAGGAGATTGATCCGATAGTTCGCATCTTCGGGGTTGCGACCGCCCTATTGGGCGTTGGCTATGCCGTCTTTGAGAAAGACACCAAGCGCATGCTGGCATTCCATACCGTATCCCAGCTGGGCTTTGTGCTGGCCGCACCGGAGGTGGGCGGCTTTTATGCCTTGACCCACGGTCTGGTCAAATCAGCCCTCTTTATGGGGGCGGGCAACTTACCCAGTCGCAGCTTCAAAACTCTGAGACAGCAGCCGATTCCCACCCCTCTCTGGATTGCCCTGGCCGTAGCCAGCTTCTCAATTTCGGGATTTCCGTTATTGTCTGGGTTTGGGGCGAAGGTGTTGACCATGAAAAACCTGGTGCCCTGGCAGGTGATTGGGATGAACGTCGCCGCCCTGGGCACCGCCATCTCCTTTGCTAAGTTTATTTTTCTGCCCCACGGCGGGTCAGGCGTCGTCAAACCTGGTTTTTGGTCAGCCATGGCGCTTTTACTCGGCGGCTTAGTCCTGGCTAATGGGGTCTATTACGAAGCTTACACGTTGTCGAATGTTGTCAAACCGCTGGTCACGATTGGCCTCGGTTGGCTCGCCTATTGCTTGATTTTCCAGCGCGTCACCCTCAAACTTTCCCAGGCTATAGAAAAATTTGATCATTTGATTGGGGTGATGAGTGTGATGTTGACGGTTCTTTTTTGGATGGTGTTGGCATGATTGGCTATATAGATTTATTACTACGGTTATCGATCTGGTTTTTGTTAACCGCCGATGCGAGTTTAGCTAATATTGTCATCGGGGTGTGCGTGGCGCTGCTAATCCCTCGACGCTACACAGCCCCGGCGGTTTTAAAGGATGGCCTGAGGGTCCTGTGGGAAATCATTGTTGCCATCCCCATCGCCTATTTTGAGGCCCTACAAATTATTTTTAGCCCCCACACCCGCGAGGAGATCACGATGGAGCGGGTTAAGCCTAATCGCACCCCTGGGCTAATCTTTTTAGATATCTTTTTGATCACCTTCACACCCAAGACAATTGTCTTGAAGTATCACGAGGCGGGTTGGTATGAGGTGCATCGGGTGGTGAGGAGGAAATCATGAACTGGATATTGATTGGGATGATTTTGGCGCTGTTGATTCCGATTTACGAGGCCTGTCAGGATCAGGATATTTGGCAAAAGATGCTGGCGTTTGCCAGTATTGCCACCAAGACTTCTGTGATGATTTTGGTCATCTCTGTTTTGCGAGATGACTGGATGATCGGCGTGGTCGGGGTGTTGATTTTGAGCGTCGGCAATGCCGCTCTCATGTTGCTGGCCCACGTGCTGAGGAGGTTAAACGAACTATGATGACCGCTGTGATTAATGGCTTTAGCTATTTCTGTATTGGGATGGGGCTATTTTTCTGGTTTTGGGGGACGTTGCCCCTGATTGGCAACCGCTCTGTCTTGTTTAAGCTGCACAGTCTGTCGGTGGCCGATACCCTGGGCTCGATTAGTATTGTAGTGGGGTTGCTGCTCAGGATACCTCGAGAATGGCCGCTGTTGATTTTGGCGCTAATCTCCCTGTCAATCTGGAATACGGTGCTGGGGTATGTGTTGGCGTATTGTTCTAGTAGTGGAGGAGACCGTGCCTGAAGACGTTTATATGGTGGCGATTACGATGCTGTTGCCTCTGACAGCCGGGATGGTCGTGGCTCAGGTCAATCCTTACCATGCTCTGGTGATTCGTGGCATTTTGGGGGCTGTTGCGGCCCTGGTCTATGCCCTTTTTGGGGCGGCGGATGTGGCCTTGACCGAGGCGCTAGTAGGGACAATGTTGTCGATTACGCTCTATGCGATCGCAGTTAGATCGTCTATGAGTATGCGATTAGGGGTGCTTGATCCACCCTCTGAGCCCTTACTCTCAGATTTACAAAAAGCATTACGCAAACACCATCTGCGTGTTGAGCTGGTCCCCTACGACAATCTTCATGCCCTGCAAACCGCGTTGACGACAAAACAGATTCACACGGTCTTATCGACGCCTGTGCCCCCTGGGTCGCCTGCATCGTCCTACCCCCTAGCGTCTCCACACACAGTCTCGCTAGAAAAACAGCAAGAATATCATATCCAGACCCGAGTGCAGCGTCTATACGAGGTGATGCAGGCCGAATTGTCCCCCCACCTCTTCGTAAAACTGGCCTATGTCAGCGCGACCAGCCCCAGCAAAGTTGATCGGACGGAGATATTTGATCAAAAGGAGCAGCAGGCATGAAATGGATCTATATCGCAGTCGGCATCGCGTTGTATATCAAGATGATAGTCTTCCCAAGTCCACCCGCAGACCTGGCCGAGCTCCCGATTGTTGAGTCGGTGGTGCAAGATAGTGGCATAACCAATGCAGTTTCTGGCATTATTTTTAGAAATCGACTCTATGACACGATCTTTGAGGTGGTGGTGTTTACAATCGCCATCATGGGGGTTCGATTTTTACTCGCAGATGAACAACCGTCTTACACCATCTACCAATTCACCGATCACCCCTCGGTGGTGCTGGCTCGACTGGGGGCCACCATTGCTGCCTTAGTGAGCATTGAGCTGGCCATTCGAGGGCACCTGAGCCCAGGCGGCGGGTTTGCGGCGGGGGTCGCCGGGGGGACGGCCATCGGCCTGGTGGCCATCACCTCATCCTCACAGTGGATGGAGGCGATCTACCGGCGCTGGCACGCGGCGATCTGGGAGAAGGTGTCGGTGCTGATTTTCATCGTGCTGGCGGTGCTCACCCTGGTGGGCATAGAGTTACCCCATGGGGAGCTGGGCACCCTGGTGAGCGGCGGGTGGATTCCGCTGCTCAATATGCTGGTGGCGGTCAAGGTTGCCTTGGGATCCTGGGCCGCGATTTTGGTGTTTATTCGCCATCGGGGGCTGTTGTGATGCAAAAGACAGGTGCACATCCTGTTCCCTTTTCCAGATCTACCCTTTAGAGTAGACAAAGCAATCCTCAGGACATTTAACCCTCTATGGGGCAGCCCACCGACAAACTCATCTCCTGGCTGCCAACCCTTAGGCGAGAAATCTGGATCTTGGCGGCTGGACAGCTCATGCTGTTTATCGGACAAGGATTTACTCTCGTCTATGCTTCCATCTTCTTTGTTAACCAGCTGGGTTTCTCCCCGACCCAGGTCGGGCTGGCCCTCAGCACTTCTGGGCTATCTGGCATGGTGGGCCGGTTTCTCGCCGGTAACGCCATTGATTCACGGTTGGGGCGTCGGGGGACTCTATTACTGGCGGCGGTGGTCTCTGCCCTGGCCTGTTTTTGCCTGGCCTTTGCCGATACATTTACGCTGCTGGTGACTGGCAATCTGCTACTGGGGCTCGGGCTAAGCCTCTATTGGCCTGCCACGCTAGCGGTTACCGCTGACCTGTCCACCGCTGAAAATCGATCAGAGGCGTTTGCGCTGACGCAGCTGTCAAACAATTTAGGTCTGGGGCTAGGGGCACTGCTGGCGGGGCAATATATCGCCATGGATGGCAGCTATCGGGCACTGTTTATTACAAAGGGGCTGATCTATCTGGTGTTTGGGGTGGTCATTTTTGGTGCGATCGCAGAAACCCGCCAAACCCACACCCATCCGATCGAGTTGGCAAAAAACTGGCTACAGGCCCTCACCGATCGTCGGTTTGTCACCTTTTTGATAGCCAATGTCTTTTTTGCCACCTACGGGGCCCAGCTAAGTAGTACCCTGCCGCTCTATTTGGCAAACTTTGTCCCCGGTGGCAACACCCCACTGGGGTTTTCAGAACAGCTGATCAGCTATTTGTTCTTTTGGCATGCCCTGCTCAAGATTGTGGGGCAGCTGCCGATCACCCGCTGGGCCAAGCGAATTAACCATGTTTCTATTTTGATCCTGGCCCTGACCCTGTGGGCAGGTGGATGTTTGTTTATCTGGCTCACGGGGGTAGTCCCGGCGAATGCACTGATGCTTGCCGGGGTCGCCTTTTCATTGGTGGCCCTGGCAGAGATTTTGTACGGCCCCTCCGCCAGTGCCTTGGTGGGTGAGATGGCCCCTGCTGACCGGCGGGGCATTTATTTTTCGCTCGAGTCAGAGTGTTGGGCCATCGGCTTTTTAGTCGGGCCAGCCTTAGGCGGTTGGGCATTGGATCATCCTGCCAGCGGAGGGGCAAATTTTTGGCTAGCCCTGGTCTCCAGTACCGCGCTGGCTGGGGCGATTTTGATTTACCTGAGACAGCAGATGTTGGATGTCAAAATTTTTGAATAGGTGGGGGCGTTGGTGAGTGCGCTGCGCTGGTGGGGACGCTGCGCTTGGTGAGTCAGTAGCCTGTTTCATCACTTCACCACCCACCACCTCACCCCCGAGAGATAGTTCAGCAATGGCCGACCGTCATATACATTAACTAATCGTCGCTTCTACATCAACTAATCGTCGCTTCGCTACTATTAATGAGGGGTGTTTGCTCCCCTTGGCCGTCATTGTCCGGATTATTATCGTCTAACCGCTGCCATACCTGAATAGTTGCCTCACCTTCCGCTCGAACAATCCCGGCCAGATGTTTGCCATTGGGGCTAATCACCAGTGGGTTCATCGCAGGCGCGGCCAGGGTCGCCTCTAGTTTAGCCGTAGGTAAATGCCAGATTTTTAGACCCTCTGGGGTGCTACCCACGATGCGATCTCGACTCAGCGCGACGGTATTCAACCAATATTTCTCATCCGAGGACGACATTCGATTTTGGGCCTGGGCCTCGCCAGTAGCCAAATTCCAAACCTTGAGCTGGGTGACGGGCTGACTATAGGCCGTGGTCACCACCGACTGATTATCCAAACTAATCTGGGCATGGCGCACAAACCCATACAGCGTATCGGCCCAGGGCGTCTGCAAAATTGTGGTCCGCTGTTGAGCCACATCCCAGGTGAGCCACTGGTTACCCGACTCTAATAAGACTTTCCCCCCATCGGGGCTGAGGGCCAACAGTCGAAAGCCTGACGGATTGAACGACGACGGATCGATCGGCTGCCGATTGGGGGAGGTATCCGGCAGACTTGCCCGCAGCTGCCCCGTCGCCATATCCCAAACTTTGATTTCGCTATCCCCAGCGCTGACCACAGTTTTGCCATCGGCGGAAATAGCCACCTGGTTGAGCGCCACGGTGTGACCCGCAATCACCTTTGGCGGTCGGTTGGCGGTGAGATCCCAAATCCGGACCCGCACATCCCCATTCACACTCACCAGGGTTTTGCCATCGGGTGCGATCGCCATCGCCCGCACCACGCCTGATTTGCTTTGCAGAGTTCGCCTGAGCTGCCCGGTAGCCGTATCCCACACCCTAATCGCTTTGTCTCGCCCACCGCTGACCAGGGTCTTACCATCGTCACTCATCGCCAGGGCAGTGGCAGTGGGGTGCCCTGTCAAGATATAAGTGGGGCGTAATTGACAATAAGGAGAGGTCGTCACCTGGGCACAGTCCTGCATCGGTCGAGAGGACACCGGGGACGGCTGCCAAACACTGATTTGATAAAGCCCGATCGCCAGAACCAGCCCCGCCAGACCCACCAGTAAAGTTTTATACGCACGGGGCAAGCGATAGCGGTAAGCCTTTAAAGAAGCCCCTAGCAAAATTTTGGTCAACTCACGACGTCGGCAACGGGCTTCGTACCAAAGGGCACTGACCATAGCAGACAGACCGATCCCTAAAATTGCTAAGGGCAGCCAGTCGGCCAGCCCCAGTAACAAACCCAGCCCCCCTGTCAGCACCAAGGCCAGGACAGCCCACACAGTTGCAGCAGAAGGCCTGAGCTTGATGTAAACCTTTGTCCCGTCTAAACGCGCCTCAAAGCGACCATGGATAGTCAGCAAAGCCGGATAGCGACGATGGAGAATGCGGTGTAGCTTAAACCCCAGGATGGACAAGGTACCCACATAGGGCGCGTGATCATCGCGGTAAAACCGTCGAGAGGTCTCAGTGTGGCGCTGTAACCGTTGGATCACCTGCGATAAGCAAGCTTGAGTTTGGATTGTGAAGGTAGTATAAGGTAGAAGCCGCATAGCCGATGACCACTCCGATAAGGGCAGCAACTCGCTTTCACCTTATAAATATAAGGCAGCAACTCGTTCTTACCCCATGCATATAAATATGACGCTTGCTATCGCGTTAATACAGTACACAATTGGGTACCTTCTTCGGTGGGGTGCTCCTTCATTCAGATGTTTTAACAGCCACCGTACAGCTGTCCATGGGTCGACCCCAAAAATATCCCTGGGCAAATTCGCAGTCCAGTTCCTTTAGATAGTCAACCTGCTCAGCGGTTTCCACCCCTTCGGCGGTAACGCTCATCCCCAGATCGTGGGCCAGGTTAATGATTGATTTAACCACCCCCCAACTGTCTCTGGTTTGAGTGAGTTGACTAATAAAAGACCGATCAATCTTTAGGTTTTCAACCTTTAAACGATGCAAATAACTGAGAGAAGAATATCCCGTCCCAAAGTCGTCAATACTGACGTTGATCCGACGACGTTTGAGGGCATTGAGTAACGTGGGGGCCAGGTCACCCTTTTGCATCAGGGCATTTTCAGTAATTTCTAGGGCTAGATTTTGACTGTCAATTTGAGTTTCGCTCAAGAGGCTGTCAAGGTAGTCGATAAAATCGGGTTGGGAAAGTTGTTGCGCAGAGAGGTTGACCTGTAGCTTAAAGGTCGATATCAATATCCCCTTTTCTTGCCAGGTCTTAATTTGAAGACAAACCTGCCGCAAAATATAGCGATCGAGGGCAATAATCAGGCCAGTCTCCTCCGCCACCGGGATAAAGTCGCTGGGAAAGATCACCCCTCTTTTAGGATGGTGCCAGCGCACCAATACTTCAGCCCCTTTAACTTGAGCGGAGGCAAGTGACACAATCGGTTGATAAACCAGACTAAGTTCGTGGTTGGCTAAGGCTAAGTGCAACTCATTTTGGATCTCAAAGAAAGACAACGCCCGATGTCGCATGGCGGCATTAAATACCTGGATACTTCCAGTGCCCTGGGTTTTAGCCTGATGCATCACCGCATTGGCATCCCGCAGCAGATGATGGGGATGCTCGTAGGTCGGCGCACCCTGGACAATCCCCATGCTGAGCTGAATGTGGATGATGTGGTCTTCAACCTGAAAAGGCAGTTGAGTCTCTCGCTGCAAAATCTTGGCAATTTGAATAGCATCATTCAAATTGGGAGAGTTCTCCAGCAAAATTGCAAATTTATCTTCCCCACAATGGACTAGTACAGTCCCTGAAGCCAGACAAGTCTCGAGACGACGCGCCAAAGATACCAAAAACTGGTCTCCAGCATGGTAGCCCAAAGAGTTATTAATGGCTTCTAACTGGGCGCACTCTAGCAAAATCAGGACGATGCTGTCACTCATCTTTTGCTGATTTTGATTAAACAGCTGCATCAGCCGCTGGATCAAAAAGGTGCGATTAGGCAACTCAGTTAATGAATTGTGAGTAGCCACATGCAAGAGTTCTTCCTGGATGCGCAGACGTTCGCCAATCTCTCGTTCGAGCTGTGCTGTCCGTTGAATCACACGCTGCTCTAGCTCAGCATTGAGCTGTTGAATCTGTCGTTGAGCGGCGCGCAATTTAAGCTGATTGTTGACCCGCGCCAACAATTCTTCTGCTTGAAAAGGTTTGGGAATATAGTCAATCCCACCCACGGTAAAGGCTTTAACTTTATCTTTGGTCTGGTCCAACGCACTCAAAAAAATGATCGGAATTGCCTGGGTCAACGGATTGGTCTTAAGGGATAAACACACCTGATAGCCATCCATCTCCGGCATTTTGATATCTAGCAAAATCAAATCAGGCTGGGCGGCCTCAGCGACCTTTAGCGCCGTGGGGCCATTTAACACGCTGCGGACCTTATACCCCTGCTGGGTCAGCACCGTTGACAAAAACTCAAGGTTAGCAGGCACGTCGTCAACCACGAGAATATCTCCCTTGAGGTGGATCGGTTGTGACGAGGCATCAGAGGAGGTCATAGACTTAGGGGGTGAGAACATTAGGGCGCATTTTTATCCGCCATCACAACTTGTTTTGCTGAGTTAGCAAGGTCTTCGATGAGATCGCACCGAAATGCCCTGGCTAAATCCGTCAGGCCTCTAGCTAGCGGGTATTGGGCATCCGGGATTTCGCCAATCAGCTGATTTACCCAGTCAGCATCTGCCAGTCTGGCTGCTTGCTGGAGTTGACTCAGCCAGTCCAGCGGCATTAAGACCAAACTATCGCATAGATCCTCGGGTTGTTTAAACTCAGGAGAAAGGCTGATGTTTGAGATATCATCATTATCTTCGTAAAGATATTGCACCCCCAGGTGCTCGCGAATCTTGTCAAAAATCACCGTATCTCGAAAGGGCTTGCGGACAAAGTCATTACACCCAGTCGACAAAATAACTGTTCGTTCTTGATCCAAAACACTGGCGGTCAGGGCAATAATGGCGGTGGCCTGGCCTTTGATGTGGGCGCGAATCCGCTGGGTAGCTTCATACCCATCCATGACGGGCATTCGCATATCCATCCAGATCAGGTGGGGTTGCCATGTTTCCCAAATATCAATGGCTTCCTGCCCATTTTGGGCTTCGCGCACCTCAAAGCCAATAGGGGCAAGCAGTTTTACCAATAGGGTCCGACTTTCCCAGTTGTCTTCGACCACTAAGATGCGATAGGTGGGCTGATCGGGGGCAAGTTTTAAGACTCTGCATTCAGACTGCTTGAGTAAGCCCTGGTTTGCCTGTGCCAGGGTGACGGGCACGTCAACCGTAAACACACTTCCCTGCCCAGGGGTACTGCTGACGGTAAGCTTCCCCTCCAGGAGCTCCGCATATTTGCGGCTAATCGTTAGCCCCAGACCTGTCCCAGAGTGGGCCTGACGCCCGGTTTCGGTTTGGTAAAAGGGCTTAAATAAATGTTTAAACTCATCGGGGGTAATGCCGGGGCCGGTATCTTCGACTGCGAAGTGGAGGGTGATGAGTGGTGGGTGGTGGGTGGTGGGTGGTGGGTAGTAGTGGGTAGTGAGTGAGGAAGATGGGGTTGGTGGGGAAGATGAGGTAGACAACGCTCCTCCTTCCCTATCTCCCCTATCTCCCCTATCTCCCCTATCTCCCCTATCTCCCCTATCTCCCCTATCTCCCCTATCTCCCCTATCTCCCCTATCTTCCTGACGCCTAACTCCTAACGCCTGACGCCTTCTTACCTTCAACATCACCTCTCCGGCTGACGTAAACTTAACCGCGTTCCCTAGCAGATTGATCAACACCTGGCGAAGCTTGGCTTCGTCGGTTTCGATACATTGGGGCAGATCAGGATCGAAGTCGCAGATCAGGGTTAAGCCTTTTTCTGTCGCCTTGAGCTGAAACATGTCTACCAGGGACTGAAGCAGGCTGTGCAAATCAACGGTCTCAAGACTCGTTGTCACCCGACCGGCCTCAATTTTGGCCATATCCAGAATGTCGTTGATCAGGGACAGGAGGTGTTCACCGCTATTGCTAATGATTTGTAGATATTCAGCAGCCTCTTGGTAAAAGA
>JBCCRZ010000046.1:0-17396 GCA_039200855.1 Cyanobacteria bacterium P01_D01_bin.44
GAGCTGCCCAATCAGGTGCCCGAGGCCATCAAGCATCAACGGCGAGAGCAGTTGATGCTGGCACAGCAGAGTATTTCGTTTCGGCGAAATCAAGCCCAAATTGGACGCACGGTTGATGTCCTGGTTGAGCAAGCCAACGCCGCCACTGGCGAATCTATCGGTCGCTCAGCTCGATTTGCGCCAGATGTCGATGGGTTGGTCTACATTCAGGGGCTGAGTCCGTTGGGGCGTATTGTGCCGGTCACCATTGAGGCTGCAGATACCTATGACCTATACGGGTCGCTCGCGGCTGTAAAGTCAGCGCCAGCGCCGGTTTCGGTTTCACTTGTTTAACATCCAAAGTTTTTAGCGATCGCAACTTGCGACGCTTGTGATTATCCGCATTAAGGAGTTTTAATGACGTTGTCTTTTACCAGCTTAGGATTATCTGAAGAACGGGTCCAACACCTTGAGACGCTTGGGTTTGTTGAACCGACGGCTATTCAAAATCAAGCCATTCCGCATTTGCTCTCAGGGCGTGACGTCGTGGGTTTGGCCCAAACAGGAACGGGTAAAACGGCTGCGTTTTCATTACCGATATTAGAGCAAATTAACTTCAACAAGCGGGTGGTGCAGGCTTTGGTGCTTACCCCGACCCGAGAGCTGGCTATGCAGGTAAGCCAGGCAGTCCAAGGCTTTAACAACGAGTCTCGACTCAAAACCCTGGCGGTGTATGGGGGCCAATCAATTGATCGCCAGCTGCAGCAACTTAGGAGGGGCGTCCATTTTGTGGTGGGTACCCCTGGTCGGGTGCTTGATCTGCTCGGTCGGGGTGGGTTAGTGCTTGATCAGCTCAATTGGCTGGTCTTAGACGAGGCCGATGAAATGCTGAACATGGGCTTTATTCAAGATGTTGAAAATATTTTGAGCCACGCCTCCACTGAGCGGCAGACGGCATTTTTCTCCGCTACGATGGAGCCTGCTATTCGAGAGCTGGCGGCTAAATTTTTACAATCGCCGGTAACGGTGGCAATTGAGCATCCTAAGACGGCTCCGTCCCGGATTAATCAGGTGGCCTATGTGGTACCCGCTGGTTGGACGAAGCCCCGGGCGCTGATGCCCATTTTAGAAATGGAAGATCCGGAGGCAGCGATTATTTTTGTCAGAACCCGACGCACCGCAGCTGAGCTGACCCGTCAGCTACAGGCAGCAGGACACAGCGTCGATGAGTATCACGGTGATTTAAATCAGGCCCAGCGAGAGCGGCTACTGATTCGGTTTCGCCAACAACAAGTTCGATGGGTGGTAGCTACCGATATTGCGGCCCGAGGGATCCATGTAGACAACCTCACCCATGTGATCAACTATGAGTTGCCCGACAGCATCGATAGCTATGTTCACCGTATTGGCCGCACCGGTCGGGCTGGCAAAGAAGGTCGGGCGATTTCCATCGTTCATCCCCTGGAAAAATATCGCATTCGACAAATCGAGCGTCACATGAATCAGTCGCTCACGTTTTGCAAAGTGCCCACCCGCGCCGAGATTGCAGCGCGTCACTTGGAGAAATTACAGTCTCAGGTGCGTGAAGCGCTGACCAGTGAGCGACTGGCTTCTTTCTTGCCGATTGTCTCTCAACTCAATGAAGAGTATGAGCTGCGTACCATTGCCGCAGCTGCTTTGCAGATGGCCTACGACCAAACCCGACCGGCCTGGATGCGTCAGGATGGCTCATCCATGGATGATGAAGTTGGTCGGCCTAAGCTTAAATCACGCTCAAAATATCGAGCTCCTGAGACCTCCTCGGGGCGGTCACGGAGAAGCTAGAAGGAATTGGTGTAGAGGGAAGTAGGTAGAGGGAAGTGGGTAGAGGGAAAAAAGGAGGCGTTTCGAGTCTTACTCACTACCCACTACCTTTTAACCACTCATTGATGGATAACTTTTCGCATTAAGCCAGTTCTGCAAGAAGACTCTGTTAAGGTCTGTATTCATTAGAACATCATCTCAGGATGGTTTATCTAAGATAGGAGATATAGGCAGTTTGATGTAGGAGGTGTTTGCCCATGCTGGTTATTGTGACGAAAAACCGCTTGCTCCCTCCCACGTCTGTGTGTCAAAGCTGCTTGATGGCCGATCATAGGGGACAGCCACGCTGGCAAAATGGCAAGCTGAGATGCGGGCGGCGACTGGAGGCCCATACCCCTGAGGAGCCGGTGCAATATGAATGCACGATGGGGTTTCGGGTAGCAGAGGTGAGCGGTTAGACTGGCCTCCCCGTGCCGCTGGTGTCACGGTGTCGAAAAAATAGTTTTGTCTGCGCTATGCTGATAAGCAAGTCGCACCGTAGCGGCTTGAAAAATACCGCTTGGAGCGATAGATCACTATGACATGGCGTGGCTCGGTAACGACTGCTGACCGGATTTTTGCAGCTTTGCCTTATTTGTTACCGCTGGTAGGTGCCGTGGTGGCGGGTCAGACCTTTTTTCAATTTATCTCAGAGCAGCTTCCAGCCCTGAGTCCCCTGGTGGGTGTGCTGTATCTGCTAATTTCACCAGTCCTGCTGGTCTATGGTTTAGTGCCCGGTGGGTTTGGCTCCCTACTCGTCTTTTTCTTATTGCTTTTCCTGGTAGTGCGCAATCAAAATATCAGTCACTTTATTCGCTTCAACACTATGCAGGCGATTTTGATTGGCTTCATTATTTCCATTTGTACGCTTCTGATTAACCTTGTGAGTGGGATACCGGGTTTGAGCCTGATTATTGAAACTTTCTTGAATGTTCTATTTTTAGGGGGACTCGTGGCGGTTTTCTACTCCGTTGCGCAGTCTTTGATGGGACGATACGCTGAGATCCCAACGATTTCAGAAGCGGTGTACATGCAAGTCCGCTAAACTACTGCATCCAGCTTGAAGCCATGAGTTTTCTCGTGGGGCAAGTTAGTGGTCTGGATGTAGCCAAAATTTAGGTTTAGTTTGCAAGTTTGGATGGGGATACATCCGTTCGTAACTGGAGATCGTTTTCGAGGGCCCCAATGCCTTCTATCTCGATGCGGATGTGATCGCCTGGCTTCATAGGGCCCACGCCAGCAGGGGTGCCAGTGAGAATAACATCGCCGGGCAGTAGGGTCATCACCTGACTGATATAGGCCACCAAGACATGGGGCGAAAAGGTCATGTCACTGATGGATGCTGATTGGACCGGCTCGGTTGCGTCATTGACAAAAGTTTGTAGTCGAGCACCGGGGGTGAGCTCTCGGACTATCCAGGGTCCTAGGGGGCAAAAAGAATCGAACCCCTTTGCCCGGACCCATTGGTTATCCTTGCGCTGTAAATCTCGAGCGGTTACATCATTGGCAATGGTGTAACCCCAAATTTTTGCCTGGGCGGTTTCGGGGGTGCAGAGAAAGCCGCGATCTCCGATCACCAGAGCGAGTTCACCCTCGTAGTCGATTTGCTGACTTTGGGGGGGATAAAAAATGGGAGCCCCGTGGGCGATGACGCTGGTTGAGGGTTTGAAAAAGAGGAGGGGCTCTTTGGGCACACCCCCGCCCATCTCTGCGGCGTGCTGGGCGTAGTTTTTGCCGACAGCAATGATTTTGGAAGGGGCACATGGGGCTAAGAGTCGATAGCTATTGGGAGCGAGATCAACCTCGGTGAGCTCTCCGCCTAGCCAAGGTGGGGCGTCTAATACCCTAATGCTGCGATCGGCTTGCAAAAGGCCATAGTGCAACTGACCGCTTGAGGATTGAACTCGAACATAGCGCTGCGCCATACAAACTGCTTCACTTCTTGCTATGATTGTAGGTCCTTGCTTTTCAGCTTTCGGTGCAATGAGCATAGCAGCTTACAGGGAACTTAGTCTGTTGTTTTTCGACGCGAATTGTCTAGCCATATTCTTGATTAGAGACAGCTCACGTCTGGCAGTTGGGGCTTGTGAAAATTGCCGAAAGCCAAAGCCATTTTGTCCATAAGGAGTGATGCAGTTGAATAACCTATACGAGACGATGTACATTTTGCGTCCTGATCTCGGCGATGAAGCCGTAGACGGGGCCATTGTAAAATATCAAGATTTGTTGAAAGAGCAAGAGGCTGAGATTATCGAAACCCAGCATCGGGGGAAGCGACGGTTGGCCTATGAAATTGACCGTCACCGTGAAGGTATTTATATCCAGATGAACTACCGCGGTCCGGGCCATGCGATCGCACCGTTGGAGCGTGCCATGCGCCTGAGCGAAGACGTGATTCGCTATATGACCCTGGTGATTGATGAGACTGACATTGAATCAGCAGAGTCAGCTGCCCCATCCCAGGCACCCTTGGGCGCTTCTTAGGAGATCACGGGTTTAAGCTTTATAAAAGCGCAGCCTAAAGGCTGCGCTTTTTTTTGGCTACGCTAGGGCTCATTCAGGTGAACGCTAGACTCAGGGCAATCCACCCCGCCTCCAAAGCGCAAAAAGCTTGTTTTTTTTACGATTGGTGCTAGATTTATGGGCACCGAAATGATAAAACACTTGTCATTCCCTCAGATTTAGGTGCCAATCTGACTGTGAAGTGTTACAGTGTCAGCGATTTGAAGAACCCGTCGGTGCGTCTTCTTGTTTTTAATAGCTTTAGTCAACGTTGAATTTTAGTGTAGTTGAATTTTAGTGTAGGAGTTGTCTTGTGACTCAACTGGCCCAAAAGTTGAAAGTATCAGATACCCAGGCTGAGCTAGCGCGGCTGCAAGAAGAATTGCAAATGCGTGATCAGCTGGTGCAGCAGCTTTCCCAAGAGCTGTTTCGGCTGGTCAAGGGGAATAAAAATTTTTTACCGTCCACCGAGGTTTCGGAGCGGCATCATGCTGAAGTCCGAGCCCTACGGGAGCAGCTCCAAGGGGTTGAGCAGCAGGTGGCGTTTTATCAAGAGCAGATTGGGGGCCGCGATTCTGAGATTTATCAGCTCCGTCAAACGGTGCAAGAGCTGACCGACCGCACCCGTATGTTAGAGCAAGTGGTGCAAGAGCTGCCCCAAATTTATAAGCAAAAGTTTGCTGAGCGGATGTCCGCGGTTAAAGAGCGCGTGGCGGGTATTCAACAGGAAAATCGTCAGCTCCACGCTGAGCTGCAAAGTGTGAGCTACCGCTTGGCGGTACGCAGTCGTCGTAACCAGCACTGCTTGGATTTGCCCACATTTCCCCGCTCTGCGATCGCAACCAGCTCAATGCCCAGCTTTGCAGAGGGTTAATCATCTTAAGCGTGGGCTGATTTACACTGAGTTTTTGCACTAATTTGCACTAAATTCAAGCACCTGCACATTTATTTCTCACCGATCAGAATCTGTGCATTTCTAACTGTGCATTTCTAACAACGTTAGGCGTTTGTATCAAGCAAACTCGATAAAGCTAAGACCTCCCACTCGGGAGGTTTCTTTTTAGAAATCGTATATTCGTCAGGTTTAGCGTTGACACTTCCCAGAAAAACGCGCCAAGATGAGAAAAGTAAAAAAATGTAAATTTCCACCTTTATGGAATCATTTTCACTGTCGCCAGAGCTGTTCTCCCTCGAATCGCTTCAGGTCATTGCTCGGGAGTATGGCTATTGGGCCGTTTTCTTTGGGATCATGTTGGAAAATATGGGGTTACCCCTTCCAGGAGAGACAGTCACCTTGGTGGGTGGCTTTTTAGCCGGGGGCGGTGAGTTGGCCTACGGCTGGGTACTGACCTGTGCAATTGCAGGGGCTACCCTCGGTGACAACTTTGGTTACTGGCTGGGGTTTTATGGCGGCTGGCCGTTGCTGCAGCGTCTGGGCAAATTATTTCGCCTAGAAGAATCGAAGTTGGTCAAGGTGCGAGAACAATTTAGTGAAAATGCAGATAAAGCAGTCATTTTAGGGCGTTTTGTGGCTCTGCTACGCATTTTCGCCGGACCTCTGGCCGGGATTGCCCGGATGCCCTACTGGAAGTTTTTGCTTTGTAATCTTTTAGGAGCAACCCTGTGGGCGACGATAATGGTTAGCCTCGCCTTTTTTGTCGGACGATTAATCCCCCTGGCGACCCTGGTAGCGAGCGTGGCGCAGTTTACAGTTTTGGCCCTGGTAGCTGTGATTGCTTGGGTGGTTTTGGCTTGGTGGCTTGACGCTCGCCAGTCTGCAAAAACAGTCAACCCCCAGGAATGATCATTAGGGTGCTTTAGCCTCTCCGCTAAATCGCTGAACCCACTTAAGCTATGACAGTCAAATTACTGTCATAGCTTGTTTTAATAGTGTGCTGACTTTGGGCATTGCCGCTGATGTATTTGCGAAGCAGCAGTGACACTATTAAAGGGTAGCAAGCATTTACTTTAGTAAGTCCTCAATTTCAAAGGCTTATGCCGGGGGACTTTGGGAGAATGATATGGGTGGTTTAGAGTTAATTCTTTTTGTGGCAGGCCCTTCTCTAGGGCTCCTGATCAGTTTGTCGGCCTGGGCAACTAAAGTGCCTGAAAGTCAGGCTTAAGTCCTGGTAGAGGGGCTAGCAATGGCCTGTCCCCGAGACTGTTACTTAATCTGAATGGTTCGCAGCATTTCTTGCTTGGCGTCTTCTACCTGCTGTCCCTGGACGCTGACACGATAATGCAGGGGAGAAAGGTAGGTTTGAATGCCGAGTTTCTGAAATTTTTCGTGGAGAATGTCCAGGGCAATCTGGGGTGAAAAAGCAGCCTGGGGCGAGAGGCTTGACTCTCGGGCCGAGGCTTTGAGGACGCCCTCAAAGCCTGTAAACGCTAAGCGATAGATGAGCTGACGGCTAAAGTCACCCTGAAAGTAGCCGCCGTGGACATCTCGCTTGCCTAGCATGGAGTCGAAAATGAGTTGAGTGTAGTCCCAGGCATTGAGAATACCTTTTCGTTTGGCTCGGCTCAGTAGCCCCATCGATACAGGGCGGCGTTGGGTACCCTCAAAGCAGACACAGGTATCAAAATAATCGGTGCAGTCAAAAAATGTAAACAAATCCGCCAGAGTGATACTGGCGAGGGTGGATTTATCTTGTTCGCTAAATAACTCAGCCAGTGACAGGTAACCGTCTTTGTCGCTGCCACCGTGGGTGATATAGAGATTTTTTAAAATATCGTCAGGGTCGGTTTGAATGGCGGTTTGCAGGCGCACCTCTGGGCGAAAGTAGGTGCGCAGGTTGGCTAGATTCGTAATGCCGTAGTCTTTGGTGTTGGCCAGGGCTACATTCCCTAGACGATAGCCACGGGTCCGGGTGGCGCTGGGAAACGAAATGTAATTGACCGCCGTTGACGCGAAGCGCAGGGCCAGATCCCCTTCGTTGCTAAATAGATAGGCTTCCTTAAAGCGCCGCAGGGAAGGGGCAAGAAAATTGGTCCGACTAGAAATAATTGACAGGATAGGAATGTCTGGAGCGGCCAAAATTAAGCGCTCCAGGCTTAAGGTCCGGCCAATGTTGGGAGGCGGATATTTCGCCACAGAGCGATTGTCAAACACGTCTGATAGAATTCTGACGATATTGGTGACCACCAGTGCTCCCATGCTGTGCCCGATAAAGTTGAGCTTGATTCGACGGGGGGTGTCTTCCCAGTGTTGTTGAGCGGCTCGGGGCAGATCTGTTAGCTCTGGCTGTGTGTTTTTCAGGTGGATAGCGGTTTGATCAATAATCTCTTGATCTAAGCGGCGCACTAACTCAACTAGATCGAGCACCCCAAAGTTTGTGGCCCGGTAAACGTCACGAAAGTAAACGGAAAGGCGGAGTAATACCAAAGTGACAACAATTGCAGCGGCGCTGGAGGTGAGGCCCAGCAGCACCCCAAACAGAAAATCGATCTGCTCACCCTGCATCAACAGTGCCAAAATTAGCCAAACCCCGCTCATCACAGTGCCCATGATCAGCAACCCTTTGGGAATGGGCGGCAGTGCTTTTAAGTTTCGGATCAGATGTTTGGGCATCATCGAAAAGCTTTCGGACGACCAGCGATAGCCGATAAACACGACGTTAGATTTATCTTTAATGGCCGTATCGGCCTCGTTAATATAGCGAACGATGTCTTTGTACCAGGCTTTGATGCCATCTTCGTGGGTGTTGTATCCGTGGATGGCAATGGTCAGTTCTGGGGATTCTAGACTCTCAGGCTGGCTGTAAATGCGGTAAAGATCCTGTGCGATCGCAGTAATCCCTCGTCGAGTTTGAGCTTCGTCTTGTTGGTTAAATTGCAAGGCATCTTCGATATTGGGGGGTGCGGTACTGATCACGAAATAACAAGGAATTTTGGTACCACGTCGGGGACTCACCGACCCAATGGTAATTTCCTGGGTATCAGGGTCGAGGTGAAACTCTTGAATACGAAAAGGTATCCCGTCCATGTAAGCTCTTGTGTGGGTTTACTCTAAGCGTAGTGAAAGACTATAGAACAGACGCTGGGTTGTAAAACAACTTATGGCAACGATACTGATTACAGGTCCAGCCCGGTCGGGCAAAAGCGAATGGGCTGAGCACCTCGCCCATCAGTCTAAACAGGCAGTTGTCTACGTGGCTACTTCTAGAGTGGACCCTGGTGATGTCGAATGGCAGGCCCGTCTGGACAAGCACCGTGCCCGCAGACCGAACCACTGGCGTGTGTGTGAGGTGCCTGTTGAATTGGTCCAGGTGCTGCAAGGGGCAACGCCTGACCAATGTCTATTGATTGACTCCTTGGGGACCTGGCTAGCCAATTTGATCGAGCTGGATGACGTGGTCTGGCAGCAGTATCAGGACCAGTTTATTAAAGCCGTCCGTACTGCCGTCTGTGATGTGATTTTAGTCGGAGAAGAAACTGGCTGGGGCATTGTGCCTGCTTATCCGATGGGGCGGACCTTTCGCGATCGGCTAGGGGGATTAGTACGGCAGGTCGGTGCGATCGCAACCTCGGTTTATCTGGTGACCGGGGGCTACGCACTGGATCTCAAGCAGTTGGGAATGGCGATTTCCCCATCCTCTTCTCGCCCCCAGAAAGATTAAGACACCCTTAGGATATTGGTATTTAGGCGATTGATAACATTGGACACGCTACGATCAGATTGTAAACCAGTAAATATTACTGGTTCTGGTGACCAATTTATCTGTTAACCCAGATGGGAGACCAATGGCTTCTCAAGAGCAAGTTCGAGAATATTTAGCCTACTGGTTTCAGCTGGGCAAGCGTGTGATTCTCCGCAATGGTGAGGCGGCTTGTCGTCCTCAACCCGTGCTACAAGGGGACCAATTGAGTCCTGAGTTTGAAGCCTGCTGGGCTCAAGTGATGGAGAAAGGGGGCAGTGATTGCTATATGGAAGGCACCTCGGTGACCTTGGACAAGCTCCTGACTGCAGAATGGGATATTGATGAATGTGCCCGATGTGAGCTGCCAGTGGCTGTCCCAACCACCCCCTATACGATTGAGCCCTGCCCCTGCAATGATCTGATGCATTGGCCTAATTTTGAAGCGCCCTATCCCCATTTGCCAGTCAATAGTAAGGTTCGTCTGACTAACCTGCACTCGCGGTTGCGGACTAAGGAAGCTACTGGACAGTCCCCGGTAGACCCTGGTGAATAGAGATGGGTTAGGTATTAGGTGCTAGTTAGGCACATCGGTCTAACCTAGCCCCCAAGACCCACGCCCCCAAGACCCACAGCCTAAGACCTACGCTTGCCCGACTAGCTCAGCTTGGCTGCTGCACTTGATTTCATGGGTAAAAAAGTCTTTAGCCATCACAGTGTTGGGGAAAATGGCTCTGGCTTCGGTGAGCAAATCTTTGAGTTGGAGGGGGTTGCCGGGCGCATAGCGGGGGCTAAAGTGGGTCATAATGAGCTGCTTAGCCTGGCCTGCAAGGGCGACCTGAGCAGCCATCGTAGAGGTGGAGTGTAGGCGCTGATAGGCCAGGTCAGCATCCTGGTGAGAGAAGGTGGCTTCGTGAATAAGCACATCGACCTGGTTGGCAAGCCCGACGGCGCTCTCACAAAAAATAGTGTCGGTGCAGTAAGCTAGCTTTCGCCCCGTGAGGGTGGGGCCACATAAATCGTTGCCGTTGATGATGCGACCGTCGGGGAGGGTAATCACTTCTCCTTTTTTGAGCCGACCATAAACGGGGCCAGAGGGGATCCCGAGGGCAGTGGCTCGTTTGACGTCAAAATGACCGGGACGGTCTTTTTCGCAGATACGATAGCCAAAGGCCGGTACGCGATGTTCTAAGCGATCGCAACTCACCACAAAGTCATCATCTTCAAACACTGTGCCCGGTTCAACGGTGTGAACCTTGACCGGGTAAGAAAAATGGGTCTGAGAATATTTGCGACAGGCTTGCAAATAGTCATTGAGGCGCGGTGGCCCATAGATATCAATGCGTTGCTGCGCTCCGGCCAGGCCGCAGGTCGCCAGCAGACCCATCAGGCCAAAAATGTGATCGCCGTGCATATGGGTGACAAATATGCGGCGAATCTGACTCGACTTAAACTCACTTTTGAGGAACTGATGCTGTGTGCCTTCGCCACAGTCAAATAGCCAAATCTCTGCCCGCTGGGGTAGCCGTAGGGCCACACTCGAAACGTTGCGTGATCGGGTGGGCACGCCAGAACTGGTGCCTAAAAACGTAACTTGCAAGGCGATACCTGGTGCAATGCTTCTCAATTATAGTGGCACGGGTATAGTGGCACGGGATAGTGGGGAGGCGAGGTAGGAAGATGGGGATGAGGTGAGGTGGGGATGGGGTGAGGTGAGGGGTGTAGAAATGGTTTGGGCTATGTGTGGGGTAATGTTGGGATTTTGGATAGAATTTCTTTGTTCAATGTCAGGAAAGCATGACATTAATCACCCTTGTTTTGGAGCTGAGAATGGCTGTCATCCGTGATATCACTGAGATAAGTACATCTACTCATCAAACAAATTTAGGAAATCAGTGGATGCACTATGAAGATTCATCACAGAAAGTTCTGTACTTATTGTTACAATGTGCGACGGAGATTCAATCAAAGTTTTTGCGGCAACGCAAGGCAAGTTTGAGTTTTCTCCAAAATTGAGAGATCAACGCAAAGTCAATGACTAGCGAGGCCAGCCTTAACGAGGGGCTGGCTTTTTCTTTGGGTAACCAGATCCCCAATTTCTTGTTAGGGCTTGGCCAGGTTCTTCAAAGTCTGACTAAGGAACGGGAATTAAATAACCTGGCTATGTTCTAACCTCCTGTCGCCCTCATCCCCAACCCTTCTCCCGAGAGGAGAAGGGGGTTGGATCTGGCTCCCTCTCCCCCAGGGAGAGGGTTGGGGTGAGGACTCTGAAGTTGTGCATCTTATTAAATCCTTATTCCTAAGCAACCGAGGAGCTTTCCAGGTTTGACCTCCAGTAGCTAAGAAGCTTTATTTATAAAGATTGCCGTAAATAGT
Source organism: Cyanobacteria bacterium P01_D01_bin.44 (assembly GCA_039200855.1). Classification (GTDB taxonomy): domain Bacteria; phylum Cyanobacteriota; class Cyanobacteriia; order Phormidesmidales; family Phormidesmidaceae; genus SIO4C1. The sequence continues at coordinate 11,337 of JBCCRZ010000046.1, forward strand.
CGAGAAAGTGATCGGCGGCCTGGTTAATGAGGGCGGGGCGGACTTGCTTCCAGTAGGTGCGGTTGAGGATGTCAGCGCGGATGGCGTCGCGTTTGATCAGCAGATAGGCTTGGATGCGATCGCATATCCTTTCCTTCACAGAGGCCACATTCTGCCAGGTGCCTTTGTCAAACTGGGCTCCAAACATTTGGCTCAGGTAGTCCCGTGTGCCGTCGTCAAAGCTCATTTGATCAGCCTGCAAAATCGCGTCTTTGATAGACAGGCCCGGATTTTTATAGAGAATGCGACCCACCACAAAAGCCACCAGATCGGAATCGTAGTCTTTGACCGAGGCAAATTTGCCCAGCATGTCTTGCAAGAGGCTGGCATCATACTGTTTGCCACCGTGTTTATCGAGGTAGATTTCAATGGGTTGGGCGGTGTCGCCAATGGCAGCGGTATATTCGCGGCTGTCGTAGCCATGGCCGGTAACCACTTTTGAGGCGAGCCACAGGGCCCCATCACTCAAGGTTGAAAAAAGATTGCCGCCCCAGGCCTGATCGGACAGGGCTGCCATAAAGTGGGCAAAGTCGATTTCCTTGTCCATCATGACGGCGGACTGATCATCGAGTTCGCCTTTGACAAAGTCAGGATTTTTGCCTGCTACCAGCTCCCAAAATTTGCTGGCATAGCTCGGGCGAGTGTAAGCCCGTAGCGATCGCACCACATTAATTGAAGACAGATGCAATCTCTGTTGCTGATAGGTGTCGATAAACCCCAACATTTTTTCTAAAACAGGTTTTGAGGTCATGGCACTCTCCCTTGAAAGTTGACCTATTGTAGCGAGGAGACGCAAGTTGGAATTGCCTAAGCGGCTGTCCAAATATTCTGACAGTAGGATGCTGCGAGCAGAGCGTCTAATGATCTTAGCGGGAGGCAGATTTGCTCGATTTGACAGGCTATCAAGCCCTGTGGAAAACGGTTTGGCTTAGGCAGCCATGGTAGACTACATCAGCTATGCGGATGTTGGTGGGTTTTGTCTAGCATTCAAGAAAGTTGGCCTTAAGAGTGATATCTACCTATGCCTGTGAATACGCCCGATTGGGTAAAACATGCAGTTTTTTATCAAATTTTTCCTGATCGCTTTGCCCGCACTCAACAGCATACTCTCCCCCCCGCCATGATGTCCCAATTAGAAGATTGGGACTCACCGCCGACACCCCAGGGATATAAAGGGGGAGATTTATGGGGTATTGTTGAGCATCTCGATGACATCAAAAATCTTGGAGCAACGGCTCTGTATCTGACCCCAATCTTTCAGTCAGCTTGCAATCATCGCTATCATACCCATGACTACTACCAGATAGATCCTCTCCTAGGGGGCAACGAAGCTTTGCGAGATTTACTGGACGCAGCCCACCACAAAGATCTCAAGGTTGTTCTAGACGGCGTTTTTAATCATGCGAGTCGAGGGTTTTTCTTTTTTAACGACATCCTTGAGAATGGCCCTCACTCCCCCTGGCTTAACTGGTTTACAGTGACGGGCTGGCCGGTGTCTGCCTACGATGGACGTTTGCCAGCTAACTACACGGGTTGGGTTGATAACCGAGCCCTGCCCCAGTTTAATCACAAAAATCCAGCGGTTCGAGAATATATTATGCGGGTAGCCGAATATTGGCTCCGGTTTGGCATTGATGGTTGGCGATTGGATGTGCCAAATGAAGTTAAGGTATCGGGGTTTTGGGAAGAGTTTCGAGATCGGGTTAAGGCGATTAATCCGGATGCTTATATCGTCGGAGAGATTTGGGAAGATGCCCGTCAATGGCTTGACGGCAACCAATTTGACGGGGTGATGAATTATTTGTTCACTGAAGCCGTGCTTGCTTTTGTTGTGGGCGATCGCATCCTCATGGAACAGGTGGAGATTCCACCTTATAGCCCTTATCCGGCCTTAGATGCAGCAGGGTATGGTGAGAAAATTCAGTCTCTTTTGAGTCTATATGATTGGGAGATCCAACTCGCTCAGCTCAATCTCTTAGCGAGCCATGATACAGCTCGCCTATGGACAATTGCGGGCGGTGAACCTAATGGCTTGGAGCCTGACAGCGAGAATTTTTTAGAGGCCCAGGCTTTTGCTTGCTCTAGTGTTGAGTTAGCCACACTTTTGTTGATGACCTTTCCAGGCGCGCCTTCTATTTACTACGGGGACGAAGTCGGGCTTGGAGGGGGTCTAGATCCAGACTGTCGGCGTAGCTTCCCGAGCTCAGACCAGTGGGATCAAGATATTCTCAAGTGTCATCGGGCATTGATCCGGTTACGCCACCAGTATCCGGCCCTGCGCACAGGTCGCTATCAAACCGTTTTAACCGACGGTTCGGTTTATGGATTTATCCGACAGCTTGAATCTCAAACTTTATTAGTGGCCATTAATGTGGGCGATGTTGCCTATCAAGAGACCCATTCCTTAGAATCCTTCGGCAACTTCGACAGTGCCCAGCCCTTGTATGGACCTGAAAAATCAATGCTGAGTGCAAGTCGTCTTTTACTGATACTGCCTCCCCGGAGTGGGATTGTCATGGAGTTATCTGTCGGGTAGTTTACCTCAATCCTAAAAAAAGCCGTCTTGTTCGATTTCTTCGATCACTTGCAGGCCACGGGAGTCGCCGACGCTCAAGATAGCCGTGCGGGCATCTTCGCGGACGCCGAGATCTTCATCGTCGGCAAAGGTCTCGATCAGGGCGTCGATGGCGGTGGCGTAGACCACATTGGAGGGCAGCTCTTTACAGAGTTGCCCAATAGCCCAGGCGCAGTTGCTGCGTACGGCGGCAACGGTATCCCGACGCATGGTTTCGACCAGAGGTGGGATGGCCTTGATCATGGCTTCAAAGCTGACCTGCCCGGTTTGGGCGAGGGCACTGGCTGCCCAGAGGCGCACCGCTGCAATATCAGTGCGAATGGCCTCTATGAGGGGTTCGACTGCTCTTGCATCGCGACAGTTACCCAAGGCCCAGACCATGCCCTTGCGGGCATAGCCATTCCAGTCTTTACTAAGTTGCTCAATCAGGGGATTAACGGCCATCTCGCTGGGGTTGCGCCCCAGCGCATAGGCGGCACTGACCCTGACTAGCGGGCAGCTATCTTTGAGTAAGTTGATCAAGCGTGGAATCGCCCTTTCATCTTCCATTTCGCAGAACGCGCGGGCAGCCAGCGTCCGCTGTTGGACGTCCGGAGAAAATAGCAGTGGTAGCATTTCCTCCGGCTGGTACTGAGGCCCCTCTGGTTCGTCCCCCGGCAGCGCAATTTGATCGAGCGGATCCACGGGCTTGTCTAAGCCGATTTCGGTTTCTAAAAGGGTCAGCTCATCGTCTTGCATGGTGTTAAAGCACTTATAGCCCGCTCAGCACCGTCCGTGCCGCTGCCAGCGTATTCTCAATATCCTCATCGGTGTGGGCCAGTGACGTAAAGCCAGCCTCAAACTGTGACGGGGCAAGATAAACACCGTGCTCTAACATGCCTCGATGAAAGCGGCTAAACTTCTCAAGGTCAGAGGTCTTGGCGTGATCATAATTGTGGACGGGGCCTTCGGAGAAGAACATGCCGAACATGGCGCTGATGTTGCCACCACAGACGGCATGGCCTGCTTCACGGGCAATGGTGAGGAGTCCATCGATCAGCTTTTTGGTGACCGTTTCGAGTTGGTCATAGCTGCCGGGGCGGCGCAAAATTTCCAGGGTTTTGATGCCTGCGGTCATGGCCAGGGGGTTGCCTGACAAAGTGCCGGCTTGATAAACCGGACCCGCAGGGGCAATCATCTCCATGATTTCTTTGCGCCCCCCGTAGGCTCCGACCGGTAGACCACCGCCAATAATTTTGCCGAGGGTCGTCAGGTCTGGGGTGACGCCAAATTTGGCTTGGGCTCCGCCGTAGGAAATACGGAAGCCGGTCATGACTTCGTCAAAGACTAAAAGTGCTCCGTTTTCGCGGGTGATTTCGCGCAGGCCTTCTAGGAAACCGGCATCGGGAGTGATGAAGCCGGAGTTGCCAACCACAGGCTCTAGGATGACGCCTGAGATTTCGTCAGGGTTATCGGCAAATAGCTTTTTGACAGCCTCTAGATCGTTGTAGGGGGCATTGAGGGTGCTGCTGGTGGCGGCTTTAGGGACGCCGGGGGAGTCGGGTAGCCCCAGGGTTGCGACCCCGGAGCCTGCCTTGACCAAAAACATATCGGCGTGACCGTGGTAGCAGCCTTCGAACTTGATCACTTTATCGCGTCCGGTGTAGGCCCGCATCAGACGCAGGACGGCCATACAGGCTTCGGTGCCGGAGTTGACAAAGCGCACCATCTCAATGCTGGGAACGGCATCAATCACCATGTCAGCCAGCACATTTTCGAGGTAGCAAGGTGCGCCAAAGCTGGTCCCTTTTTCTAACGCAGCGGTGAGGGCCTGCAGCACTTCTGGATGGGCATGGCCGCAGATGGCGGGGCCCCAGGTGCCGACATAGTCGATGTATTGGTTCTCATCGACATCCCAAATGTAGGATCCTTTGACTCGGTCAAAGACTATGGGCTGTCCGCCCACGGACTTAAACGCCCGCACCGGAGAGCTAACCCCCCCTGGCATGAGATTGCGGGCCGCTGAAAAAATTTCTGCTGATTTCGTCGTCTTTAAAGATGTGGTGCTAACCAAAGCGCGCTCCTTCCTGAAGATCCTTGATTGATGTCTGGGCCGACGGCAAAACTGCCTGATCAATTCACAGTATTTTTAATCCTATCCCTTGGTCTGGTTGTTGTTGAGAGATGTTAAGGAATGTAGCGATTGGGGACAGGGCGAAGGGGGAGATGGGGGAGGCAGGGGGAGATGGGGGAGGCAGGGGGAGATGGGGGAGGCAGGGGGAGATGGGTGAGATAGGGCAGGTAGGGGAGATGGGGCAGGTAGGGGAGATTTGGAAACATGAGCCCATCATGCAGTCATATGGTATCGGCATTATGAAATGATTAGAAAGTGAAAATGATTAGAAAGTGAAAAGGTAGAACTCTTTCGCCTTTCGCCCTTCGCCCTTTGCCCTTCGCCTTTCCATGATGACGATATCTTCCGCCTTTACCAATTCGATTCCTGTCGATGAGATTCGCTACAACGATCAAGGGCTGGTGCCTGCGATCGCACAAGATTACCTCGATGGCACGGTGCTGATGATGGCCTGGATGAATCAGGAGTCGCTGCAAAAAACCTTGAAAACGGGCGAAACCTGGTACTGGAGCCGGTCACGGTCTGAGCTGTGGCACAAGGGGGCGACCTCGGGGCATATCCAAAAGGTCAAAGCGATTCGCTATGACTGTGACAGTGATGCGCTGCTGGTGACGGTGGAGCAGCTGGGCGATATCGCCTGCCATACGGGGGAGCGCAGCTGCTTTCATCAAGTCGATCAGGGGATCACACCGCCGCCTGCGGATACGCTGTCTCAGGTGTATGGGGTGATTTGCGATCGCAAAGCCAACCCCAAGCCCGACTCTTATACCAACACGCTCTTGGCCGGGGGCGACAATAAAATTCTCAAAAAAATTGGCGAAGAAGCAGCAGAGGTGGTGATGGCCTGTAAGGATGATGAACCGGACGAGATCGCGGGGGAAGTGGCAGACCTGCTGTATCACACCCTGGTAGCCTTGGCCCACCATGATGTGGATATCAAGGCGGTGTATCGGAAGCTGCAAGCGCGAAGATAAATCTGAGTTGGTACGGTGTCAAGCTAAAGATTTTGGTTAGGACAGGTGAGTAGGTGAGTAGGTGAGTAGGTGAGTAGGTGAGTGGGTGAGTGGGTGAAGATGAACTCATTAGCACAGTATCCCCACCAAGCGTAGCGACCTCACCAAGCGTAGCGACCTCACCGAGCGTAGCGACCTCACCGAGCGTAGCGACCTCACCGAGCGCAGCGACCTCACCGAGAGTAGCGACCTCTACTTGTCAGGCTCGTTATGTTTGTTTCTCTGGCCGAGTATCCACAAAATACCGATGCCAGGGAGGGCGCTGGCGGCTAACCCTAGCCAAAATCCGTGGGCGATCAGGTCGGATTGATCGAGGGTCC
>JBCCRZ010000047.1:0-17083 GCA_039200855.1 Cyanobacteria bacterium P01_D01_bin.44
GATCGGGTAAGGTCATCATCAACGGTCTGGATAGACACCCCCCCACGAGGTCTTATAGGAGGCTCAATATCTGCGGCAATGATACTTGTGGTAACCAGGGCAATGGGTAACATACAGCAGGTCTCGTCACCGTAATGAACTGAGCAATAATCATCAGAGTCTTATATGAGGGTCTTAATGTGAGGGTCATGCTGCCAGCACCCCATCTTCTAGCCGGGCTAATGCCAAGCATAAATGGTATTTCGCTAATCCACCGCTCCGATCAGGGTAAACGCAGCCCAATCATTCGGGTCTGGATGGGCGGCCATGGTTGTTAGCATTGCCTGTCGCAGCGCCTGGGCGTTGTCAAACTGCTGGCGCTGGCGATAAAACTCAATCATCAGCTCAGCGGTCGCCTCATCGGGCACCTGCCACAGCGACACCAGCACGTTGTCTGCCCCGGCTGCGATAAACGATCGCGATAGACCGATGACGCCATCTCCAGTAATCTCACCCCGCCCTGTATCACAGGCACTCAAAACCACCAGCTCTGCGCTGAGGGGATAGCTCAGCACCTCCTCAGCGGTCAGAAAACCGTCTTCGTTTTCGGAGGGAACCAGGGCCAGCGACCCCTGCAGCGGATTCGATTCATTAAAAAAGCCGTGGGTCGCCAGGTGAATCAGTCGCGCCGTTGAGAGCTGTTGTTTAACAGAGGCCTCGCTGGCCACTTCACCAATCAGAGGAGCCGTGGATAGAATGTCGGCGATGCCGCTAGCCTCGGTTGCCGAGTGGGGTAGCTGGGGTAGGGTTTGCGGCATGGGGCTGGGGTCGCCCACGATGAGAGCAGGGGAGCGGGGAGCCGGGGAGCGGGGGGGAGCGGGTTGGCCGGAGGACTCGGCAGTCAGGGCCATAATCTGAATGGCGGGCGCGGTCAGAATCGTGTGGTGTTCGATCAGGTAGCTGCCATCCTCGGCTTGCAGGGCTGGAAAGGGTACCAAAAAGAGCTGCTCTTGGGGGATAAAGACCACCCGAGCGGTGGGGTCGCTCGGCAGCAGATCCGCAATCGGCGCGATCATCAACTGATGCAAATCTTGCCAGTACTGCCCTCGCTGGAAGGTCGGCGCAAAGCCCGTATTCACTTTGGTGACCTCGCTCAGGGAGAGCACCGGATTAGGCAAAAAGATGTCGGGATGACTCACCGTCACCGTCCCAGCTTGCGGATCGACGGCGGTCACCTGGTAGGGCTCCCACTCTGGAGGGTCGCCTGCTCGACGCACCCGGTCGCCAGGGCGAATCGCCCAGTTTCGAGACGCTGACTCACCACGAATACCGCTGCGATCGCGAGCCGTTTGTACCAGATTCGTCAGCGTCAGCGCTTTCTCCTGCAAAATCGGTTTAAGCTCAACCTGCCGAAAGCCAACCTCACCCGTGGGCTGCACCACCCAGATATAGAGGCTGGCCGCTGTCCCCCGCTGTTTGCCTTGAAACCTGAAGCTGTCATCGGGCACCAGGGTATATTCCACCAGCGTGGCCTGCTGAGCCTTAGCGATCTGGCGAATTTGGTCAATGTCTGGGGCTTCACTCGCTAAGGGATTGGCAGAGGCGTTATTGGGGGAAGATTGGGTTGGGTTAGTCCTTGACGCCACCAGTTCCACAAACGCCCGAGCCCGACCGCGCTCAGCCACTTCCAGGGCAGCCTCGATCTTGCCCTGAGCCACCAGCACCTGCTGCAACAGGTTATAGGTCAATACGTGGGTGTCAAACAGTGAAATTTGCTGTGTGTCCCCCAGGCCCGGTCGCAGCGATTCTAAAGCATCAATTGACTCGCGCAGCTGGGTTTCTGCCTCGGTGAGTTGGCCAGCGTTTAATAGACTATGGCCCAGGTTATTCAGGGCACGGCCTTGGGTGCGCGGATCATTGATGGTCTGGGCAAGTTCGAGTCCTTGTTGATGAAGGGTAATGGCCCTCTGATAATCCCCAAGCTCCTCTTGTACTAGCCCCAGACTAACCAGCGACACCGCTTCAAGCCGGCGGTTCTGGGTTTCTCTGGAGAGGGCTAAACTCTGCTCGTAGTAGCGGGTGGCCTGCTCCAGGTCTTGTTGGGCATGGTAAGCAGCCCCCAAGCTATTGAGCGCATAGCCAATCCCCACCGGGTCATCTAACTGTTGAGTAATGGCCAGGCTTTGGTTGTAAAAACGAATGGCTTCGTCGGTGTCACCGATCTGGGCATAGACCACCCCCAGATTACTCAAAATGGTTGCCTCATCAGCTCGATTTTCATCGGTTTGGGCAATCGCTAAGCTCTGGCGATAGGCGTCAATCGCAGCGGTGTACTCCCCTAGAGATTCGTAAACATTGCCCAGGTTGACCAGCACCTGCCCTGATTGTCTCGCGCTAGTGTCAGGCCTTGTCTGCAGGATGCTGAGGGCCTGCTCATAGGCCTCAATCGCTGCGGGATAGCGACCCAAGCCCCGCTGGGCGATGGCTAAATTACCCAGTGCCTGTACCTCTGCACGGGGATCTTGGAGCAACTGGGCCAGGGCTAATGCTGCCTGGGTTGGGTCAAGCGCCTGTTGGGGGGCTCCCAACTGCAGATAAGCTGCACTCAGCCGAATGTAGGTCATTAGCTCACGCGGCTGATTTTGCAGGGTTTGATACAGACTCAGGGCCGCTTGCCAGGTTGCGATCGCAGCCTCCAGCTGGTTTTCTCGATATTGCCCCATGCCCTGTTGAAATAGCTGCTCAGCTTGTTGGGCCGGGGCCGGGGTTGAATCGACCGCCACCACCGGGGAGCCCAGGGAGAGTATCACACTCAACATCAGGGCAATCAATAGGCGGGTATAGAAGCGGTGCGATCGCGTCATCAGCTAAACCTTAAAGCTCAGGGTCAACCGTCTCGTCTAATGGCTCAACGGGTAATGGCTCAACGGGCTGCTCAACTTGCAGAATACTCTCTTCAAAGTCAGATCCCACACAGGCATTGCGCCCAGCATTCTGATGTGTTTCAGTATCTACAGAAGGCTCCTCAATATCTGCATCCCCTCGTTCCGCCTCCCCTCGCAGACCGCCCTGGGCGATCAAATCACCGTCAAACGCATCACAAACAGAGGCATCCGCCTGTCGATCGATCTGCTCTTCTCTCGCCTGAATCGTTCCCTCATCGCCGGATATTGGGTTCGAGCCGGGTCCTGGTTCTGGTCCCGGTCCTGCTACCGGTCCTGGCCCTGCCCCTGGTCCTGGCGGACTGCCCTCATCAATAAAGGGAATATCTTGAACACTTACCGAGAGAAAACCGTTGGTGCCAAAACCACCAATGGTGATCCCCCCAGCGGTCCCACTCACCTCTTCAGGAACAGCTCGAGGGGCATAAGTTTCATTCCTGCGGGCAGTGGCCCCAGCCTGGAATGGAGCAATAAACTCCCCAGAGTTGGGATCAATTTTTCCAGTTAAAACCGGCCCTACGACAAACTGCTCACCATTGCCGCCAATGCTAATTCGATCATTACTTAAAGCCGGGTCAGCACTGGTTGCCCCGTTGTAAAAAAGGCTCATACCCTCTGAATCAAACCGGGTGAGAGCAAGACTCACAGGCAAATCAGTGGTTTCAATGCCGTTCTCTACCAGGGTACCCACATTAAACGTGTCCGTTGCCTGGAAGGTGCCCGCTGCCGAGATCCGAATCTCACGACCTCGATTCAAAATGGTAGCGACTTCAACATTGCCCGCCTCAGAAAACAACATCACCGAGCTATCATCGCCGTCGGCTGAGATATTCCCCGTCTCAATATTACCAACCGATGATAGCTCAACAGATCCGCCACCGATGCCAGCGGTGGTGATATCCCCTGTTGAGATCTCACCCGTAGCAGACAAGATGACTGAACCCACCTCATCCAGTTCAGCATTGGTGGAAATGTTACCCACCTCAATATTGCCGGTAGCTGCCGACGCGTTAGCCGTAAAGATTGTCCCTTCTCGGTTGGTAGCATCACCCGGCGCTAGGTTAGGGGTATTTTGAAATTCGTTTGAGCTGGGCGGGGTATTTTGTTGCTCAGCCAGACCCGCCCGCAAGATGAGGGCAGGGCCACTGCTTAAAAACGCAATATCAGGGTCAGTGCCACTCAAGGATATATCCGGATCGGTAATTTCAATCTCTCCGCCCTGGATGCTGCCGCCCGATTCTATCTTGAGAGATGAGCCGGTATAGTCTCCGAAGCTAACATCGCCCACCGAGCTAATAATGCCGTTGGCGCTGATCGGCGTATACAGCAAACTCCCTGGCCCAGCTGAGAAATCTCCCCCACTGACAAAGCGGCCATTGGCCGTAATATTTCCGTTGCTAATCAAGCTCAGATTGCCACCACTACGTAGGACTGATTGGGGACTGCTGAGCGCCTGAATATCGATCTCACTATTGCCCTCAATCATCAGCTCCTCACCCGCCTGAATCAGTATAGGCTGCCCGACCGCATCTGCTATAGCTACCGTGCCGGGGGTTGCCAACAACGTCACATCCTCAGCTGCTTCGATTTGGCTACCGGGGGTCACCATCAAACTTTGCCCCGTCAGCGAGAGGTTACTGCCTGCTTCTAGTTGACTATTGATGACCCCAATGTTGCCAGCCGATGAAGTTTCCGATCCCCGAACCCACAAATTACCGTCTGCATTAAGTTGACTGTTCGTCAGGGTGATGTTGGGGGTAGACAGATTATCTAACCCTTGCAAAATCAGATCGCCCCCTGCACTGATTTGACTGTTAACGCTACTGATCGTCTGTGATTCGGCAGTCAATTCGCCAAGCGCAGTAATTTGACTGTTATTGGTTATGTCCAGCGTCTGAGCGCGCAAATTCAAGCTGCCTGATGGGTTGTTTTGTTGCAATTCGGCATCTACCAGGCTGAGATTACCCGCCGCTAAAAGGGTCAGCTCGTTGCCAGCCGTGAGCCTGATCGAGCCGTCTAACGTCGTGTTTTGCTGAGGTTGAAAGATTAAATTTTCTCTAGCAAAGACGGTGAGATTATCGCCCTGATAATCTGCCAACGTGACATTCTCAGCAGAAATATTCAGAACATTAGGATCGCGTAGGCTACCGATCGTATCGTCGAAGGAGACATCCCCGGCAGCGCTTATTTCCAGTCTTCTAAACTCAGCATCATTGTCAGAGTTAAGCGTACTGTTGAAGCGGATATCTCCAGACGAGTCGCCTGTATCAAGCACCACTGCAAAGGTATCCGTGTTATCAAAATTGAGCAGCACGGCCCCCTCAAAAACGATATCTCCACCGTTCAACCTGATCGAGTCATTAAGCTCGATTTCACCAGCCGTGAGAGTCAAGTTAGAGACGCCCGAATTGCCACTGACATCAATCGCCTCGTCAACGCGAATATCACTGATAGCCGCAATCTCCACATCTCCCATATCTAGAATTTCGACGACTTTGGCAGCAGAGATGAAAAAGGTGGCCCCTGCATCTGTTGCAAAGATATCGCCGTCATCTAGCTGAGCATCATCGACCCCATTCACCCCAATAACGACACTGTTGGGGTCTAGTAAAAGCTGGCCTACCTGGCCCGCTGGAGCCGTTAAATCAACCGCACCTTCAAAAATCAAATTGTTTTTGCCAGAAACTTCAACAAATCCGCCATCCCCAGCTTCGAAACCGCCTCGGGCGCTAACATTGCCATAGAACTGAGTAACATCGTCAGCCCAGAGAATAGTTTGTCCACCCTCCCCTGTCTGACCCGCATCTACGTTGATAGTGGACAAGCTATCTGCATAGGTGTGGGATGCATTAGGCACCGTATCTCGACCTTGATACCCCCCCCCTATTCGAACATTACCCCCTCCTAGAACCCCGGATGCATTGAGCGTGCTATCAATCAGCGCTACCCGAGCACCCAGCACATTAATCTCGCCGCCGATGGTTCCTGCCGTCTCTACCGTACCTCCCACAACAGCTGTGCCCGACTGGGTAGGGACCACTGTCTCGGAGGGTATCAGCTGAATCGTGCCGTCCGGGTTAGCGCTGATAATGTCAGAGGTTTCCAGACTGCCGCCGGTCAGTAACTCTGCCAAGGAGACGGTACTGGTGTTCTCTTCATCAGCCACCGTGACTGGCTGCAACTCCAGGCTCAAGAGCCTGTCATCTTGAGTGAGCCGCACAATATTCTCACCGGGCACCGCCGCCACGGTTACGGTTCCCTCAGGGGCCGATAGCTCTCCTGTATTCACCACCCTGCCCCCCAGTAAACTCAGGCTTTCTCCTTCGCTGATGGCAAGCTGCCCCAGGTTAACAAGGCTGCCAGGGTCGCTGGGGTAGAAGGCAAACTCGGCAGGCGTGCCGGACAAGGCAGCGTAGTCAGCTGTCCCGGTAGCATTAAACCACGCTTCCCCAAAACCAACACTATCGGCTGTTGTTGCGGTGAAGGATGCTGGTAAATTTAATCGGGCATTGGGGCCAAATAAAATGCCCGCTGGATTGATTAAAAACAAATTGGCATCGCTGTTGCTCAGGCGCAAAACCCCGTCAATTACCGAGGCATCACCACCCACAATTCGCCCCAGCACGTTTTGAATCTGCGGCGTGGCGATAAAATTGGCGGTTTGGTCCGCGCTGAGGCCAAACTGCTCAAAACTGTGGAACAGGTTGGCCCCATCGCCGGAGAGTTGCCCCCCAGTAATGTCGATTTGGTCTTCGATGGGTGTCACCACCGTCCCTGTATCCGCTGGGGTGATGGCCTGGGCGAGCCGGTCAGGTCGAGCCCCGCTGCTAAAGCTGGGCTGATTGAGCGTCGAGATACCTCCCTCGGGCGTCACATCGGGGAGCATACTAGAGTCAGCAGGGGCCTGGGTTGGAGCAACCGTTTGCCCAGCCGTTTGGTCAAATGCCTGGGCGGGAAAGCCCACGGGGGTCGCAAGGTCTACGGGGAGAGTCTCAATTAGAACAAGGGGCAACATAGAGCGGGTCTCATGACAGTGAGAAAGTTAGTCAGAAGTAGTCGATAGGGGTATCAGTGGGTGGGGGTGTATCGGTAGGTGCATCAGCAGATGTATTTGATGGCACATAGGCTAAACAACACTCGAGCGGCTCAGCCTCTAGCAAGTTATCGAGCTGGACCACTGGGTGCTGCATGAGTGCCTGCCACGCTGTCATCAGGGTCTCATCTTCTGGCTGGCTTAACCGCTGCATGAGCAGTGTTTTAACGGTGTCATACCACAGTCCGTTTTCGGCCAATAGGGTGGGCATGTCTGCCTCAGGAGTGGTCTCCAGCGCAGCTTGAAATTCGTCTGAGGCCATCCGGCGCATGATCACCCCATCTGCCTTATCAGTTTTGCCAGTCAGTTCGCAGTAGAGACTTATTTGCCATCGATAGAGACGGTCGGGCTCAATCGGGGGAGCTGTTTCTGGTAGCTGATAGAGACTCACACCTGGCCCTTCTATGGTTTCAAAAGTGGTGCTGTGGATGATTTCTCCAGACAGGATATCTTTGAGCTCAAAGGTGAGTGACGAGACGGGCTCTGCCACGTAAATCCCAAAGGTGGGGCGTGCTTCCAGGGTTTCACCCCAGTTGGTCTGGGTCGGCTGGAGGGCGGTCATGTCGCTGCACAGGCCGGTGCGACTACCGGCATTGCGGGTGAGGCTGGGCGCGCCCCGATTGGGCGGGTTGTATCGCAGCGCCACTAGGGTGGAAGTGCTCAGGCTATCGGGCTGGGCAAAGACGGGTTGACTCGCCGGTCCCGCTAGCAGCAGTCCAATTTGGCAGGTAATGAGAGATAGGCCGGTCAATAGCCTATCGATCTTAATCAATGAGATGTTATTTAACAGCTTATCTCTAGATGCGTTGGATTGAAAGCTGGTTGGAGGCTGTGGTTGTTTCATCTTTTATCTTTTACCCTGATGTTGTTAACTTGTGTTTTGTCGAGTGATTGGCGGGTCGAAATTGGGTGGCTGCATTGGCGGAGCCTCTCCCCAGGAGAATCGCACCCCCACTTGCCACCATCATCGCCAAAGCGGCAGGCACCAGCGGCAGCCATAGCCCCAGCCCCAATAGCCCCCAGCATATTCCCGTCAGCGCCAGCGTACTCAGCCCCAGTCCTAACAGCCACGACCAAATCGACACTCGCCTGACCACCAGCCCGCCACCGACCATTGCCCATACTCCGATCCAAAGCCACTCAGCCCAGCTGGGCCAGGTTTTGAGCACAGCTCGCCCATCGAGGGCAGCGGCCAGTAGCTGATCAATCATCTGAGCGTGGATCTCCACACCCGGTGTCGGCTCCTGCGGCCATTGACCAGCCCCTAGGGGGGTTAGAAAATAGTCAGTCGGGTTAGAGGTGGGGGCACTCATGCCAATCAGCACCGCCTGATTTTCTAGGCTGTTGAGTTCGGTCTCCCCTGATAACAGCTGAGATAAGCTAATACGCTGTGCAAACGATTCGCTACGCACATAGTTCAGCAAAATTTGAAATCCCCTTGCATCAATGCCCTGATAAGGTCCTGTATGAGCTTCGAGCGGGGTGAAAACAGCCGCACCGAGTCGCAATCGCTGGTCTTCCAGATTTTCTGCCTCAATGTCCTCGGCTTCTAGATAGAGCAGGGCCATCAGGGCTCCCAACGAAAACCGGCTCGTGCAGGGGCCTGTGGTATCTGGCTGGGCAAACAAAAGCTGCCGTCGGACTACCCCGTCTGGGTCAATCACCACATTGCTAAACCCCACCCGCTCTTCGGGCACATTCGGCGGTGGCGCGATCCCTGCCTGGTTGGTGTCATCTGCCTGGCCAAAGCTGCACAGCGCCACTAGATTGTCTTGCTGTTGCAGATACTGACCAAACTGCCCGCCGTCTGCGCTCAGCCGATCGCGGAAGATATCTAGCCCAATTACACGGGGCTGATAGGGCTTTAGCATCGTAATTGCCTGAGCTAAAACGTTATCCGGAAGTGGGTACCCGTAGGTATTAATATCTTCTTCGGTGGCTTCGACAATCAGTAAACGAGGGGGGATGGTTTCGGCGGGCTGCGATCGCATCAGCCGATCATAAGCTTGCAATTCCCATCGCTGTAGGCCCCCCGCCCAGCGCAGTAGGCCCACACTAGCGGCTGCGATCGCAGCCACGCTCAAAAGTGACTTCAGAGATAGTCCGCCAATGTGGGGTCCCCGTTTAAGCCGAGTTGAATAGATATTTTGCGAATCAGCCGCCAGGCGTAACTGATGCCAGCTTTTGGGTACCGCCGGGTCAACTTGAAAGATGATCGGCAACCAGCTAGCACAGGGGAACCGATCTTCTAGGCCCTGTAATCGTTCCCTGGCTTTGCGCGCTGCGCGATAGAGTGAGTCCCCTGCGACAAACGCATCCAAGAAGTATTTCAAAAAAGTTTGCGCCACTTGATCGGGTACTGGCTCGCGCATCAAAATCATCTGCGGTAGCCCCAACGGCGCTAGCGCATTGGCCAACCCCAACCCATCACAGGCATTGAAAATAGCTAGCTGTAACCCCTGTCGCACGGCCTGTCGCAGCCCATACTTGAGCTCTTCTAAGGTGAGGCTTTCCTGGGAGTTGATATAGATGCGCCCCGTGTCTTCATCGGTTTGCCCGTGTCCAGCAAAAAAGAGTAAATCCCAGGGCTGCTCCCACAGTTGATCTGTAATTTGCTGTCGCCGGGGCTCCACCAAAAAGGTCACCGCTGCCCCTGGAATCGACTCTAGCAGCTGTCGATCGGCATCGATATCAATGCCTGCGCTATCCCCCAAAATTGCCAGGATTTTGACCGCAGTGCGAGGGGGCACCGGGGCGCTGTCAGGCATACGGGTGATCGTGGGCAAACCCAGGGCCACCTCTGCATGGGGGTAGCGATCCACCACATCCCACAGATGCCAGGGCAAATGCTGTAGATGAGGATTCGTCGTGCGAATCACAATCCGAATCGCATCCGATGGGCGCAGTTCTTCACGCAGATGGCGATCAATCGCCACCAGTGACGGCGATGCCAACCAGTCTCGAAACAGCTGGTCCAGCCCCTCGGCGGCCTGGCGACAGGCCTCAACTGCGTGCAAAGAGCCCACATAGACAATCTGTTTAGGCTGAATTCGAGCGGACGTATCCAACAGGCGATAGCCCTGCTGCCACTTCTGTAATTGCTGCAAAAGCGGTGGATTGGGGGGCAGCGAGCCAATCGCTTCCACCTCCGGACGAGCCCCCTCCGCCCCAATTTCTAACAGGACATGAAACCCAGCGGTTTGCAAATCGCCCTCAACTTTAAGCGTCACCAGTTTCTCGTTCATCGGCTTAAATGATAAAGGTCTCGGCAATGCTGGCATTGTGGAGCGCCACTTTGAGACTAAATTGCTCTCCTGGGCACCCGCTAAACTTAAGCTGGATCACCTCCGTGCCCCGGGCCTCAGCCTGCATCACCTCACGGTTAACCGTATCTAGCACCATCAGCTTAAGCTGAGGCGGCAGATAGGCTTGCTCCCCTACAGGAGCTACCTGCACCCAGATTTCGGTCTCGGTGGTCGATAGGGGTAAAATGCCCACCGCCAGAATGATCGGGTGGCCGTTCAGGCTAAGTTGTTTGCTGCGGCCTACCACTGGTCCAGGCGACTCGGTCGCAGCTGCCTGATTTCTAAAGGCCAGGGCGGGCGGGGTGAGCAGGGTATCGAGGGTCTGCCAGCCTTCGTCCGCCAGGTTTTGCAACCACTGACTCAGCTGGGTCACTCGGTCCCCCAGTCGGGCCGTTGGGCGAGCCTGCGGGATCAGTTGCTGAGCCAGGTCTTCGAGCGGCTGCAGCTCGCTGAGTTGAACCACATCAGCGGCTTCTGTGACAAACCCAAGCAAGGTTGCCATTTTGAGACTGTCATCCAGACGCACAGCGACATAGCCAAGGCGATCCTGGCGGACCTCTGGGGCAATCTCAAACTCGGTCGACTCTGGTAGAACAGGACAGCATTCCAGTTGACCGATCTGCTTGAGTGAGATCGCGCTCGTCCCCAGCAGCATTTGCTTAACTGGATTGAGACCGTCACTCCCTGCCAAATCGGGCTCAAACCCTGAGCACTCCAGGTAAAACTTGGTCGCATAAATCGCCAGCGTATTCAGGTAAACTTGCTTCGCTTTTTGCGGGGTGGGCTGCTGCTGCCGAAATTTTTCCGCTTGGCGGTGGGGCTCCAGCGCCAGGGGAACCGAGAAGTCAGACGGGTGGGTAAGGTCGTTCATGGCTGTGTCTCAATGGTTGATTAGATAGATGCTGGGGGAAGGTGGTGGGTAGTGGGTAGTGGGTAATGGGTAGCGGGTAGTGGGTAATGGGTAGTGGGTAGTGGGTAATGGGTAGTGGGTAGTGGGTGCAAAACCTATCACCTATCACCTATTACCTATTACCTAAACTGTTTTGGTTTTGGTCTCAGCTGATTTCCCTAAAGTAATTCCTGAAAGTGCTCTGAGAATTTGTCACAGCAGCGCTGAAAGAAACTACTCAGGGTGGGGATTTTGATGGCAAACTGGACTGAGATATCATCCCAGCTCTGGTCAGCGAATCGAGCCAAAGCAATGGCTTGAAAGGTGGCATCAGGGCGATTACGAATATGGGTCGATTTGAATAGATCATCTTTATCAGCAGCAATATACGCTCGAACATCGCTGGCTAAGGACGGGGTAGACGCAGGCTGAGTCAGCCGTTCGAGGTCATTGAGGTTGGGTAGCTCTTGGGCGTTGCGATCGCTAAATTCACGACGGCACTCGATCAAGAGCCTATCCAGGCGAAAATTTACCCAGTTCATAAATTTTTGCGCCTGACCGCGTTCTGGATCATAAGTGTCAATCTTTTGACACACATAGACCAGGGTGCGGTTGACCGCCTCCTCATAGAGCAGCGCGTAGAATGCAGGCGCAAACTTAGCGCGGTGGGGGTGGGCCAGCCTCCCCGATGCCCGAATCGCCTCAATCAGCTGCATCAAGGCATGCTGCCGCAGCGGACTCGGATTGGGATGGGCCTGGGCTTCCAGCGCCAGCCGCTTGAGTAAGCCGTCATCTAGCGCTGCTTCGGTGGCCTGGGCCTGGAGCTGATAGCCCCAGGTGGCATCTGGCTTGGCCAGACCTTTCGCCAACGCCTCGGTCACCTTTTGGGTGACCTGCTGGCGGATGCGATTGCACACCTCTTGATACACCCCGGTTAAGGGTTGACCTCGTGGGGGGCGACCGATTTTTCGCGATCGCATAATCGCATCAACCAGCTCAGACAGCGCCCCTTGAGAGGACTCTGACCCGGGTGATTGTCCCTGAATAGCGAGCACGAGTTGCTTAAATCGCGATTCCATAAATCATCTCGGCAAGTTGGGGTATTCATCTTGATTTAGACATTCTCAACCTTTGGCCCTGTTTCCTAATAACTCAGACGATTCGATCGGTTTTTATGCAAAACGAAATATTTTTTCTTGGGTGAGCTATCCAAGCGCCGCTCCGTGAATCAGTTGACCAGATGGTTACATCCCCTCCAAGGGGCTTGCCATTGGATAGCCCTTCCGCCTGGCACCAGCGACCACTCATGTCTATTCAACTTTCGGCCAAAGGGGGTATCAACTTAAGCCGCAAAAGCATTTGCGTATAGGGGCTTTGGCTGTTGTGCTTTAGATGACCTACGAGGCATCGGTAAATCACCAACATGGTCTAGCATCCACTCAAACGGGTCTGGGAAAGCATACCCAAAAAGGCGCTGGGCAGCGGTGGTGCCGTCTGAGCGTTTTAGATCAAAATTGTGGATGATAGTAAGTACCTTGAGGGATTGCTCCGAAAAGCCCCGACCGGCCTGATGGAGTTTGGACAGATAGCCGTTACGGCCCTCTACCGCCGAGGAGGTACGTTGATATTTGGCGCAGAATTCTCGACACCAGAGCACCCAGTGCTCTAGTTGGTTGGCATCGAGTTTCAAGGTTATCGATTGCTCTAAGAGCCAGTCAAAAGCGCAGCTAGCCGCTTGCTGATAGCGATGTTTGAGAGCGGATTGTCGGGTTTTATCGGCTTGCTGTGTCCAATAGACCCAGGGCAATAGGGCCATTAGCACCCACTCACGGATAGCCAGGTCTTGGGTTTGAGCTTCCAATCCAAAGAACGTTTCATCGGCTCCGACACAGATGCCTTGACCCGCTGACGGTTGACAGTGCTCGGCTTGGGCAGTGGCATAATCAATCAGGGTTTGATTCGCACGGTGCTTGAGCTGACGGAGACTGCTAGCTGAACTCGCCACATGGGTGTCCAGGCGAATGGCATGGATGAACTCTGATAAGCTTTCGGCTCCCACTCCTTGCTTGATCCCAAAGTAGTAAATCAGGCCGAACACCAGGCGCACCAGCCACTGATAACCCACCTCTGTTTCCCAAAAACTCGATTCTGGGTACTGATTGCGACGGTGGATTGCCCGACGATGACGATGGACACTACTGACGCTCAGCTCCGTCGCTGCTGCCAGGGTCTTGAGCGTTTGGCGAACGTTCGGGGTGATAGAATTGACGACTTTTTGGCTGCGTTCTCGTATAGTGAGTGACATCGTACCCATTTTTTGAATTTCTCAGGGCTACGATACCGGGCTCTCGGCTTCGCCGCAGAGCTTTTTTCATGTGCTTATTGATACATCATTCCTGATGCTTTTTCTTTTCGCCTTCTGTAGATACCCTCATCAGGGGTTTGAACTCTTAAATCGAGACCGTCGTAGACTGCCCCAGAAAACACCGCTATTTCGTTAAGGCTGTAATTGCTGGGAACTCTCTCATCCAGGCCTGCCGTATATGCCTGGGTGCATTCTGAATCAGCAGCAAGCTCAGCCGGGTTGAGTAGAGATCGCAGGGGGAAGGGCTCATCGACATAGTTCTCCCATTTGCCCTCTAACGGGATGGTTAGCTCATAGTGCCCGTGGGGGAACTGTTGGGCACTGAACTGTTTAATTGTGGGTTGTCCCCCCCACCCTAAAACCGATGCCGTACAAAGTTAGCTCGGTACCGGGAGCTAGCGCAGACTTGATAGCCTCGACATTGCCCCCGGTCGCTTCGATAGTGAGTGAGCCCGATGGGTGTTCTTCCAGAGCTAAAGACCACTCACACTCTTTAATAGGGAGCTGTTGAAACAGCTTATGCAGCTCGGTAAGCACTGCGTCAGAGCTGACGGTTGCCCGTTTCGTCCCAATCACCTGGGCAACCTGGTCTGCAACAAAGGGATGGGCATCGCCTGTGTAGATTGTGACCTGTTGGGTGTAAGGGTTATGGATAAACTCCCCTGGTTGGGGGTTGGCCACGTCGGTAGCTGGTGACCATGAGACCGAATTAGAGGAGACCCGACTGGCAGTGACGAAATCAGCCGGATTTATGAATGTAGTGTATTCAGGGCCAATACTATCAGGTATAACGACTTCTGATAAGTTCTCCCGCCCCGTGAATACCTCGGGCTGCTCCGGCTCAACACTGACTGTCTGCCCTACCTGTGGGGGCGTGCCTGGGATACGAAGTGCGATCGCACCGGCTACACTTTCTGGGGCGACGGAATCAGGAAGGTAGGGAGAGGCTATGGTGAACATGCTCAGGCATTCTTCAGCAGGTGTTTCATAAGGTTATCTTTAACCATCATTTGGCGCACAACATCAACCACATACTCTTGGGCCTGGTCTATTGTCAGCCCCTTAACCTGATCTCTGAGAACCTGCAATTTGAACTCTTGCTCTAAGGTTAGCTTTCCTGGCAATCCTTTCATATTAGCTATCTCCGCTATTCAACAGGCCGCTTGAAATAAGCAACAGCATCAAATGAATCCGGTTCCGTACTAACAGAGACAAGCCCCCAACCTTGTTCGCCTAACTTATTGAAATTAACTTCTGAAGCTTTGTAGTAACCCACTTGAAGCTGATAAATCTAGTATTCCCACTTTTTTGCAACCATCAACTTAATTCCATATTTTCAAATTTCAATTTGAACCCGCTCGGCAC
Source organism: Cyanobacteria bacterium P01_D01_bin.44 (assembly GCA_039200855.1). Taxonomy (GTDB): domain Bacteria; phylum Cyanobacteriota; class Cyanobacteriia; order Phormidesmidales; family Phormidesmidaceae; genus SIO4C1. Next base: position 14,939 of record JBCCRZ010000047.1, read on the forward strand.
GTACTGGTTCCCACCTAATCGCCCTCGCAGTCCCCCGATTTCTTCAACTGATATGAAGCCCTGCCTGACGGTGAATGCTTCCGTCTCGGCTGCCACAGCCGTCACCACATCGTCAATGTCGGGGGAGACATAGTCGTGGACCGTGACCACCTCGGGCGACCTCTCCCAGGCTGAGCTGTTGGATATCTGTTCAAGCCGCTGGAGTAACCAGAGGATTTCGGCTCTGTCGCTCGGTACGGTGACTTCAAAGTTACGCTGTTCGCTATAGGGGGTGTAACTGGTGCCGGACAGGTAGAACCGGGTGCCTGAGTCCTGCGATCGTACGGTTGCCCTTCGGTAGTTCGGCGGTGAAACCCAGAGGCGAAGTAGCGGATAGACAGTGCCGTCTATGGTGGTTGTTCCGTCGAAATAGCGATCTAGTGCAGTCGGATCGGACGGTGGCGTAAAAGCGTCTTTTACTGCCTGGGGTGTAGCGATAAGTAGGCGTTTAGTCGATTGTCCTACACAAGTGAGCATGGGGAAGTAGGGAAGATTTGCCCAATCTTAGCGCAAGGAGGCGATTTGGGGGCGCTTATTGGCGATATGTAAGCGATCGTGCCGGTAGGGCAGTGGGGGAATGGGATAGGGGATTCGTGGGGGTTGTCTCTATCCCGATTATTCGGCGCTACCTGTCGGTCGGCATCAACCGTCCATTAAGACGTGCATTAATAGCGTCCATCGTCTTTCCGTTGTCTGTGTTCCAAAACAAGTTTGCCGATACAGATGGTAAAAGACCAATTTCCACGATCATTCCCACCGCCATTTCAAAAGCATAATCTGTCATCTCGTCAGAGAACCACCAGCCGACCTCAGGTATTTCCCCGTCCATATGTCTTGGAAGTCCTTTTTTCTTAATGAAAGCGTCGACCTTTGAGAAAACACCCGACTCCCATTCAAAGTCAACGGGATTATTCTGGGGTTGCAGCGGGCCGACTGTAACAAAATTTGCCGCTCTCCCGTGTGCGATTATTGCACCGCGAAGACTAAACAGGACATCAACCGCTTCAAGTGTGTCACCTGCGATTTCATCGCCGATCTTGGTTCCGAAGATAGTACTGAACATTGACCAGCATCCTGACCAGCCATTGATTCGACGAATTTCCGCGTCAACTTTTAAGCGCATTCGATCATCGCTATTTACGCTCGGCAGATCAGCAAACGCATCGAGCCCGACGTCCTTTCGAATTGCCCTACGAAAAACGTACTCCAGTGTTCCCTCAACAAACATGCAGGTGAACATCATGACGTTCATGTTGACGACCTGTCGCAATGGCGCAGTCTGACGATTAGCATAAAGCCAGTCGATGTGGTCGGGAAAGGAAGAAGAAAATGTTGTGGGCTGAATTGGCATTGGGAACGTGCAAGCAGAATAACAACTTAGTATATGGAAATTTTCCGTATAACTACCCCATATCAGGTAATTACCCTGAAACTTTCCGTGTAATTATCCTACCTATCTGCGTACATCTGACTGTAACTCATTGGACAATACCCCGAGGCTACAGCGACCTCTATGGCGCAGGTACCTTTATAGCTGTGATCTTGGTACACAGTTAGGAGTGAGGGGTGAGGCTCGGTCAGATCTCGGCGATAGAGCCTAACCGATCGCACTCGGCCCCATTCCTCCGTGTCCCCGGGGACTGCCCAACTAAATGGGGTAATCCCTGAGAGAGCCCCTCAATTGACTGAACCGCTTAAGCCGCCAGTAAGTCGATTAACTTTGCCTTATTCATTCCCGAATAGCCCTTGATTTTACGTTTTTTGGCAAAGCTCTTAAGTTCCTTCATATTGAAGGATTCAAGTAGTCCGCGATCCTGAATTACCTCAGGCAAAGGCTGAGGGGTTAAGTAGAAAACTTGCTCTAGTGCTTTCACCTTTTTGCCAGCAGTGATTCTGCAACTCAGTTTGGTAATAGGGGTAAAACTGCTCCAGTACTGCCTGGGGGCATCGTCAATGCGCGTTAGGGCTATTGATAGGTTTACACCCTTCAGAGGGGTATTAGGTAGCTTAAGCAGGTAATCGAGCGCTGCCGAAATTTCATCACGGCTAGCTGTAGAAAGGTTAGTTTTTGGAACGGATTCCCCGCTGAGGGCCTGTGCGATCGCA
>JBCCRZ010000048.1:0-16945 GCA_039200855.1 Cyanobacteria bacterium P01_D01_bin.44
CCCAACAATATGAGCTTTGAATGGTCTGGCATTTCGCTAGAAGAGCTAGAGTCAGGCGGGCAAGCGCCACTGATTTTTGGGTTGGGCATTCTCTTTGTTTTTCTGGTACTGGCGGCCCAGTACGAAAACTTTATCGACCCGGTAATCATCCTGCTGGCGGTGCCGCTGGCCATCTTAGGGGCGCTCTCAGCCGCCTCACTCCGGGGGCTACCCAATGATGTTTACTGTCAGGTTGGGCTGGTGATGCTGATTGGCTTAGCCAGTAAAAATGCCATCCTGATTGTGGAATTCGCCAACCAACTCCGGGAAGAAGGATTATCTATTGCCCGAGCCGCCACAGAGGCCGCCCAGCAGCGCTTGCGTCCGATTATCATGACCGCCGTGTCAACCCTACTGGGCATTTTCCCCCTGACCATTGCGACCGGGGCAGGTGCCGCCAGTCGTCAGTCCCTAGGCACTGCCGTCTTTGGCGGCATGATTGTGTCAACTGTTCTGAGCCTATTTGTGATTCCGGTGCTTTACATCGTGATTGCCTCCGCTTTTTGTCGCTTTAAAGACGGCTGTCGAAATTTATCTCCTTTGGTAGAGCCTGTAAGCGCCCATCACAATGGAGAGGTTGAGCACTCTGAAACGCTGTCGAGATTGTGAGCTACCGTTCATAAAAACTTAACAATGGCCACTTTGCCGTATCGAGGGTCGATTTCAATTCCTAGAATTTCGATCTGACGACGGCTAGGCTGAATCTCATAGAGGGTAGTTTCCCCTGAAGTTAGAGATAGGCAACTGCTGAATATTGCCTTACGGTGTTCTAAGGGCAAGAAAAAAGCGTCCCCTAGGGCTAACGCGGCCTGATTTTGAAAAGTGAGTTGCCCTTCATGGGTGAGAATACCGGCTGGTGTGGCGGTCTGATCGCACCAGGCTATAGCCAAAAACCACCGGGCATCGGCTATTCGAGAAAAAATGCGGTCTGGGCGAGGATGTTGTAATACTCGATAGCCTCCATCCACTGAGAGGATAGTTCCACCTAAAAAACCACAGACGACATTAATAGAACGGTTCATAATCAAATTTTGCTCTCTCATTTTGCTCTCTCAATGAGAACAGTGTTGATAATCTCTTGCGTTTGCTAGAAAAATTACAACATAAAGCTAGAGACCTGTTTCCGGCAGGCAGTTTTCTCCACTACGCCCTTTAAAGAGCACGTCACAAAGCCCACGGTTTCAGCCTGGGTGTGCGCTTTCTTGAGTGTCTTCACGCAGCTTGACTGATAGATTAGACTCTATAATTGCATCTTTCTCTTCTAACTTAAAACCGCTTCAATTGAGAACCCGATCTGGCTCTATTCTCTGCAAGTACTTCGTCAACAATCCCTGTTTCAGATCTAAGGGTTGATTCTACAACAGTCTCAGCTTGAAATAAACACCACAAATTGTCAATAATTTCTATATCAAGATATATTAACTGTCTTCCGTAAAACGGGGATCTTGATTTTTATAAAGTCTTTTCCTGTAGACTTTATAAAGCAATTCTGTCATCTTGGTGAGCTAGACCTAAGACTATGTTATTGAGAAATGTTATTTGATTGATCAACATTTTCTCTCAATAGAGAAAATGGGTATTAGTCGTAAGCAAGGCTTAAGGTTTAATCTACCTTGGGTGCAAACAATTCTTGACCTGATTGATAAAGGGTAAGCCCGCCAATGGTTTGTTCTGCCGACACATCGAATTGGATAAAGATATCAGCAACTTGTGCAAAGAATTGAGTCTCTGAAGCGGGGTAAAGGTTGAACGCTTCTTGTCCTGTCGCCTGAGCGATCAGTTGATCTTCTTCCACTCGAATATCAATTTGCATAGTCGGCAATAGCTGGTAGGTGCCGACATAGCGATCGTAAATGGCTGGGTCAACCTCAGCTATTTCTGGTTCTGTTTCTGGCCCTGCCTCTGGCTCCGTGGAGGTATCCACCACCACCGTATCAACATCGACGGTTAAGGCCTCCAGCTGAGTTTGTACGTCTGGAGAGATTTCGGCCTGGTAGCGTCCACCGAGGTGCTCAGCCAAAAACCGCTCCAATGCAGCGGTCATCGCCAGCGAGTTGATCTCTTTACGGAAACCATGACCTTCATCGGGGGCAACCAGGTATTCTACAGGTCGGCCCAGATCTCGCAACACTGTCACAATTTGGTCCGACTCTGCCTGCTTAACACGGGGATCGTTGGCCCCATGAATCACCATCAGCGGAGACTGAATTTGAGCCGCAGAGAACAGGGGAGACTGCGCTTCTAGACGGTCGCGATCGCTGGGATTGTTGGGATCGCCAACGCGCAGCGCAAGGGTAGATTTGAGGGCAGCCCAGTAGGGTGGCACTGAATTGAGAAAAGTAACCAGGTTGGACGGCCCAACCAAGGATGCGCCGACAGCATAAACATCAGGCGTAAACGCCAACCCAGCCAGGGTTGCATAGCCGCCATAGGAGCCTCCAAAAATCCCCACGCGCTCCGGATCGGCAATGCCCTCGTCGATCAGATACTGTACCCCGTCAGTGAGGTCGTGCTGCATCGCGCCAGTGCCCCATTCGTGGTTACCCGCATTCAAAAACGCTTTGCCATAACCGGTGGACCCTCGAAAATTGGGTTGGAAAACCGCATAGCCGCGATTAGCAAGAAACTGGGTAAATGGGTTATATCCCCACATATCCCGTGCCCAAGGCCCACCGTGGGGCATTACAACGACAGGGAGGTCTACAGGCTCTAGTCCTTGGGGCAGCGTCAGATAAGCCGGTATTTCTAGACCATCACGGGCTGTGTAGCGAATCGGCTGCATAGTCGCCAGATAGTTGCTCGGCAGCTCTGGCCGAGAATCATATAGCTTCTCAAGGGTTTGAGCCGTGCGATCAAATAGGTAGACAGCGCCAGGGTTAACATCACTTTGGGCTCCGATCAGGGCGAGTTGGTCATCCTGGGTGAGAGAACTCAGGGAAATCTCAAGGTCGGGAAATTGCTGACGGAGGAATGCCAGGTCAGCGGCAAACGCATCATTTTTGGGATAGATTCGGAGATGATCGCCCACATAATACGTTGCCATCAGCTCATCGGTCGCTTCTGAAAACACGGCTCCCCCAAAGTCCACCTGGTTTTCAGGATCGGCCTCTACCAACTGACTCTGTTGGCTGTCAAGATTGAACAGCTCTAGCTGGATCAAATCCAAATTCTGATTGCTGATCAGATACACTTGTTGACCATCTGGGTGAAAGCGAATGGGGACACAGGTCTCTTCAACCCGGCAAGCATAGACCGGCGTCAATTCACCATTTTCGACCTTCAAAATCTCATTGCCCTCGTCTGAGGTTTGGCGATAGGCTAAGCGCACATTACCGTCTAGATCCGTAAGCCAGGCGGCAATATTCTCGTCATTCTGAATGATTAACGTGCGCTCCCCTGTGGTCAAATCAAGCCGATAGACATCGTGGAACCGCGGATCACGATCGTTGAGACCGATGATGATTTGGTTGGGGGTCTGCTTAGGAACCGCATAGATTACAGCTGTAATCCCGTCTATAGGGGTCAAATCGCGGGCGGGTGGGACAGCCTGGTCTAAGGATTTAGGTTCAACAGCGTAGATATGGAAATTCTCATTGCCCCCCTTATCCTGACCATAGAGAATGTAGCGACCATCAGCGCTCCAAAAATAAACGATGATCGGGCTTTCTACATCAGCCGTGACTGGGCGGGCGGACTCCATGGGTTCGTCAATGCCCTTTACCCAAACATTGATCACCCCGTCTAGGGGTTTTTGGAAGGCCAAAAACTGACCGTCAGGAGACAGTTGGGCACCCGTAATCTCTGGGTTGGCGAAGAATAGCTCTCGATTAATCAAGGGTGGCAGGGTCGTCTGATTTTCAGCCGCATCGGCTGTCTTTGCTGTCAGCGGCAGCGGTGAACGGCCAAATCCGAAGCTCATCAAGCTGATAGACATCACAATCAAACCTGCACCCAATTGAAGCTGTTTCATGACAAACCACGTTCCCTAGGCGATCTTTCATGATCCAACCTTACACAGGCTATGCCAGCCTTACCATAGCGATAGGTCATATTAATAAATGACATTTGTCATCCTGCTCATCACCGCAAACGCTACCCGCCGGGTGTGAGCATAGACGAGATTACTTGCAGTCTCAGCAGCCAACAACGTAAGCATTAGCAGATGACTACTCGCCAGTGTCGCCATGCCTGGTTAAATCAGTGAGGGCGAGTAATCGACTGATTGTATCTATCTACCGCTTTGTGATCGGCGCGATTTAGACTTTAGCCAGCGAGATTGGCCGGCTAGCGTTCAAAAAATCAGGCATAATATAGGCGCTGTGAGCAAACACTAGCTGTTGTCTCCTGGGCAAGGTTTCCGATGAAACAGCGCCGCATTTTCAAAATCTTACGCTTTTTGGCGATGGGCCTGCTGGTGGTGCTGGCCATTGTCCTACTCAATCACTATGGGGTAGCCCGGTTGCGGGCTCAGGTAGAGCAGCTCGGCGTTTGGGCACCGCTGGGTATCTTGGCTCTGCGATTTACCAGCGTTGTGATTCCAGCCTTACCAGGGACGGCCTATTCTGTCTTAGCGGGCGGGTTGTTAGGGTTTACCCAGGGGCTGGTTGTCATCTGTCTGTCTGATTTGCTCTCTTGTTCGTTCAGTTTTTTCCTATCGCGACGATATGGTCGTAGTTTGGTGCAGCGACTCATCGGTGAGAAGTTTATAGATCGGGTAGACACTCTGAGCCAGCGCCATCTAGAACGGAACTTCTTTTTGATGACCGGCTTTTTGATGACCGGCTTCTTTGATTTTGTTGCCTACGGTGTGGGGCTCACTAAAGCTCCCTGGCTCAAGTTCATGCCAGCATTAATCATCAGCATTGCTATTTCTAACCCACCGATTGTGGCCCTGGGGGCAGGGCTGATAGAAGGCGGCAAGCTACTACTGGGTTTAGCACTGCTAGGTATTTTTGGCCTTGCGATCGTCACTGGGCTAGTGCAGAAACGCTATGGTGCATCATAATCATCAATTATAGGGGCTCCCGGTCAGAAGCCTCGAGTGCGGCTCGCAACTCGCGAATTTTATACCCACCGAAAGAGAGCAGCACGCCGCCACTGGCAAACAGCGTCATTTGTACCGCTATCCCAGCGCCTGTGCCTGTGCCAAAAAGGCTGCCTAAGCTGTTGGCCAGCCCCCCCTTCGACTGCATGGCTGGCTCAAATACAGTATCGGCCAGCGGCCCTGCGATCGCAGCCAGATGATTAAAAAGGATCGCATCAGAAGCTGCGCTTAGCGCCGATGGTCTCACCCTCTAGCTGCTGCCGTAGCTGCTCTAGAAAAATTTCAGTGCCAATAGGCCCCAGCAGCGCATGGCATAGGTAGACGGTTGTGAAGTAGACACGATCATTTTGACTCGCAGGTAGGGACTGTGCGATCGCATTGGTTTGCCACTGCTGTTTGAGCACTTGCGTCTGGCTGGCTATGGGGTCTTTGGCAGATGTATCAGTCTCGCTGTTAAAGCCTTCAATGATGATTAAATCCGCATCCATCTGAGGGAGCACTTCGAGAGAGATCGCGTGACTCTCTTCGCGAGAGCTTTCGAGTGCCGCTGGCACTGTTACCTGAAAGCCTAGCGTTTCGAGCAGGCCACCGCAGGCGCTATGGCGAGTCTCGATCTGCATCTCTTGGTCAAGGCGCTGACCCAGGAGCAAAAGCACATTAGGGGTTTGGGCCGCTTGAGGGGCAATCGCTTCTGTTAGAGCAGTTTGTCGTTCGCGAAAGTTCGAGATGACGGCTTCAGCTGGGTCGGTGAGGTCAAGGGCTTGAGCAACGGCCCTTAAATCGGGCTGCCAGTCTTGCATGGGTTCGCTGTTAGGTTCATCGTAGGTAAAGAGCAAGGTGGGGGCGATTTGCGAGAGCAGGGCGTACTCATCTTCATTTTTGAGGGTGTCTCCTAAAATTAGGTCGGGCTTTAGGGCGGCGATCACTTCCAAAGCTGGATCGTGAGCGGTGCCAACATTGCGGGGCTGTCCGGTGAGCCGCTCTCCCAGATAGGGGATTTGCTGAGCAGGCTGCTCAAAGACAGGCACCGGAAAGGGAAAATATTCGGCATGGCCCACGGGCTGAACGTCGAGCGCCAGCAGCAGCTCCAGCAGATTTGGACCAATCGTAACAACGCTCTGGGGCTGGCCGCACACAGTGGTTTCGCCCGCATCGTGAACAATTGTGCGGCAATCTTCAGATGCAGCGGAGCCTTTCTCGGGACGAGGAGCGCTAGCCCGATTGCAGGCGATGAGCGTGATTGCGATCGCGCCTCCCACAATCAGTCCCTTGAGTCTGTAGCCTCTGGGCTGTCGCATGGGTCTCATCAAAACTCCACAGAGATTGAGCCTACAATTGTGAAAGGGTCGCCTGGGTTATTGCCTCTTTCTCGCACGCCGGTATCAGCGATATAATCTACGTCAAACAGGTTACGAAAGTTGAGTGCTGCCCGCCAGTTGTCTCGTCGATATGACAGCGCTGCGTTGGTGATAAAGTAACTATCCACTGAAAAAGAGTTAGCCAGGTCTCCTGCTCGCTCATCTATAAAATTAAAGCCAAGCCCAAAGCTCAAGCCCCGTAAGTCTCCTGATTGAATCTCATAGGTAGTCCATAAACTGGCACTGTGCTTTGGGGCGCTCGGCAGCTGATTCCCCTCATCGAAGGTCGTATCCTCAGTGATTTCAGCATCGATATAGGCGTAGGAACCTAAAATATTCCACCCTGGCAAAATCTCACCAATTACGTCTAGCTCAACTCCCCGACTGCGCTGCTCACCCGTAGCAATAAAAGAGAACGGATTGTCTGGATCGTCACTGGCAACATTGTTACGGGTGATGTCAAAGTAAGCTAGTGTTGCCGCTAGCTTGCCGTCCAACAGTTCGCCCTTGATCCCCACCTCAAATCCTTCCCCACTTTCAAAAGGAAGCTGCTCACCGTCTACCGTGGTGGTTTCGGCAACGCTGGGAGCAAACACCTCAGAATAGCTCGCATAGAGCGACACTTCTGGAATCGGCTGATACACCAGCCCTAGCCGGGGGGAAAATGCTTCTTCAGTCTGAGTGGCCTCAGTGTCGGTCGGGTCAAAATCGGTGGGGTTAACGATCAGCGTTTGCTCAACCGCATCGAACCGCACACCGGCCAGCAAAATCAGATTATCTAGAAACTCAATCTGGTCTTGTAAGAGTACGCCAAACCGAGTTGTTTCGGTACGCTGGTCGGTCAGCAGCGGCAGCTGATCAAAATCAGGACGAGGAGCCACACCATAGACCGGATTAAACAGATCGAGGTCTAACGGCGTAGTCGGATCGAGTCGAATCAGCGTGTTGAAATTGTCTTCAGTGTAGTTAAAATCAACCCCAAACAGCAGCGTATGCTCAATTGAGCCCGTTGCAAACTCCCCCACCACATTGGTTTGCAGCGTAAAGCTTTCAGAGTCTTGCGGCTGCTGTGCCCAAAACCGCGTCACGGTTCCGGTTTCTTCGTCAAATGCGAAGGGAAACGCTACTTCTTGTAGCTGATCCTGGTTGGTGTAGCGAAACCCGTTGCGCAGGGTCCAGCGATCACTGAAGCGATGTTCCAAATCGTAGCCAACGTTGAGATAGGTTTCTTCGGTAATGTCGTCTGGCTCGTTGGTGATGCGATCAAAGGGAATGTCGGTGATGTCTTCACCCGAGGCTGGAATCCCAAAAGCCGGAGGGCGCGTCTCGTCAAAGTATTCTAATGCCAGGGTGAGATCCGTGTTGTCACTTGCCGCCCAGGTCAGCACGGGTGAGATAAAAAACCGCTCGGTATCGACCTCAGTCTCTTGGAAATCTGCGCCAGTTTGATAGAGCGCATTCAGACGGTATAGCAGTCGCCCGTCTTCGCTCAGCGGACCAGAGATGTCTATGCTAGGACGAATCAGTTCACCATTGCCTACCTGGATCTCAAGCTGGTAGGTCGGTTCCTCCAGTGGGCGCTCTGTCACGAGGTTAATCACACCGCCCGGGGTCACCTCTCCGTAGAGAATCGACGACGGACCTCGCAACACCTCAATCTGTTCTAAATTAGCTGTTTCTGGGAAGGTGCCCCCGGCCCCAAACTGTCGGAATCCGTCACGCAGCACCGGCACCTCTTGAAACCCGCGAATGCTAAACGTCAGCTCTCGACCAAGCGCCCGTCCACCCGAGACAACCCCGCTCAGGTTTCGCAGGGCTTCGTCTAAGCGAATAATCTGCTGATCTTCGAGCAGCTCTCGGGGGAGCACTTGCACAGACTGAGGAATATCTCTCAGGGGTGTCTCTATGCGGGTCGCGGTTGAAATGGTGGGTTCAAAGTAGTCGCTGCCGGCGGCTTCTCCGGTGACTAGGATTGCGATCGCATCTTCTTCGTCTGTATCTGCGGCAGCCCCTCCGACCGTCACATTGAAGGCCAAGCCCTGCTCCGTTACAGACCAATCCACAGTCGGCGGCGCGTCTGACCCAGTAATCGTCACCTGAACTCGCTGCCCCTCTAGCATAGACGCAGTCACGAGCGCAATCCCCTCAGCTGGTGCAAATACTTCAAAACGGTCTGCTTCAGAGCCATTGTCAGGCAGTGCCAGACTTGTATTGACAAATTCTAACGTGAGCGCATTACCGCTCACTTGCGAGGTCGGCTCAACCAGTTCCCCAGTATCGGTGACCAGTCTGACGGCAACACCCGCTTCAGTTGGCGTCACCTGAATGTCGATAATACTCACCGGAGCTACCTGCTGAGCTATCATCGGCTCTGCTGGAATAGCTGGAATAGCTGGAAGAGTGGGCAAACATGCAGCATATCCTAGGGTCAGGATGCCCATCAGCTGAACCGACTTTCTCATAATTCCTCACGCCTACAGTGATTTGTGCTGAGCGCCTGCTGCAAATCATGCAGCGCAATTAAGAATAAATCTCAATTACCCCACCGCAGGATATCGAATTTTGTAGCTATTTTTCTCTCTCAGCCGGACTTTTTTCTCTTCCAGCCGGACTCAGCCCTTCGAGGGAATCAAACGAGTGTGATTGGGTTAAGTCGGACGTTAGATATTAAGGGCCTGCCTTGAGTCTGTCGAGGGGGCAGGAGCCAAGTAAAAAATCATAGCGACAGCTGATAGGCTTTAGGGCTAAGGCCAAACTTGCGTTGAAAGGCGGTACTAAACGAGGTAGGACTCTTATAGCCAACTTTCGCAGCAACGCCTGCAACCGTCATGTCTCGGTTGAGCAACAACGTTTGAGCTTGCTGCATACGATATTCCCAAAGATAGCCAAACACCGTCGCATTAAATACCTGCTTAAAGCCCTGCTTAAGCTTGCGGTCATTGAGTCCAACCTGATGAGCCAAGCCCATCAGCGACGGCGGTGCTTGAGAGTTGAGTATTAGAATATCTCGGGCTTGATAGATACAATCCACTTCACGTGCGCTCAGTTCCTCAGATCTCGTGGGCAAATCAACCTCTGTTAGCTGGCCGAACTGCAATGCAATTAATTCTAAGACTTTGCTCTCAAGGTAAATTTGCTTGGTTATTCCTTGATAAGGGCAGTTTAAAATTTGATGCAGGGTTAAGCGCATCACAGACGAGATTTTACCCACGCGGCGATGAAAGATTGGCAACTCCCCGGTTGTCATCAGCGGCTGTAAGTCTGCTGGGATAGCAGCTGTTTGCTCAAGTCCAAAGCTTTTGAGGGTGTCCAACGTCAGTCTTAGCCTGACCGTTTGATAATATTCGCCTGCCGTTGATTCTTCGATTTCCTCTGTGCCTGCTAAATAGAACAGATGGCTCTCACCCGCCGTCTCATAGTAGTAATTATTTTGATGAATACCCTCGGTTAAGATCCGCGATCGCCCGGCTAGTGTAAAGGCTAACGTGAGCGGAGAAGCCGCCTCATGCTGCTCGGTCACTTGAATTGAGTAGTCACTTTTTAACTCAAACACATCAACGCTGAGCCCAGCGCGTAAATGAAATTGGCTGGTTTGTACCTGGGCAAGCTGAGTCTGATAGGTTTCAATCTGTTCGCGGCATTGACAAACCTGGGTCATTTCTCCCTTGCGTAGCGCATCCGCCTTAAACGCTTCTAAATCCGTAATTTTCAGCGTTCGATCTATCGCGTTTAGGGGATCAGTCTGGCGCATACTTTACGGAAGGGTTTGATTTACTAATGCCATTAATGGCAACAACGAATATCCGGTTGTCGAAGGGATCGCTGTGAATTCTACCGTGGCTAGCTTTGAAGACTTTGAAGAAGATAATCTGAATGAATCTGTCATTGGCAGCAACAATGCAACAGCCGTCAGGGTTTGCGATCGCGGCGGCTGGGTATAACCTTGTCCAGATAACGCTTTCTCTTGTTTCGTCTCAGCCTGGGAGCGTGGCACCATTGCCAGGACAGCCAGAATCCCCAAGCTGAGACGATCAAAAAACAAAGTATGAATAGCCAGTGATCCCAGCGACCCACGTCAAAATCAGACCCACTCAAGACATAGTTTTTTATGAGATCTGTCACAGATACGGCCTCTACTCGTCAGGCGTACTGCTGGGAGGGGCAGACGCAGGGGCGGGCTCGGGGGCAGGCTGAGGCGCAGGCTCAGGGGCAGACGCGGGGACGGGCTCAGGGATGGGCTCAGGGGCAGACGCGGGGGCGGGTTGAGGCGCAGGCTCAGGGGCAGACACTGGTGCGGACTCAGGGGCAGACGCGGGAGCGGGCTCAGGGGCGGGCTGAGGCGCAGGCTCAGGGGCAGACTCCGAGACGGGCTCAGGGGCGGGGACAGCTGCGGGGGGAGCTGGCGCAGTTGGCTCAGAGACAGGGGCAGCTGACTCATTATCAGAGGCGGCTGGGGGGGCTTCTCGATTAGCACTTTCGTCCTCAGCCACCCCTGGAAACAGGTCCGCCTCCTGAAGATCTTCTGAAGGCGTATCTGCGATCGCAGGAGATGCTTCGGCGGGTGTGCTAGGACTTTCTGACCCCGCCGCAGGCGTTTCGTCCTCAGATGAGGCCGACTCCGGTGCAGGATTACGGGCAGCGGGGGGGGAACTACCCCCATTGGCAGCCGCTGGGGCCTCACCGTCGGGCACCTCTACCGAGCGTCGTTCGCCCCGACGCTGGGCTTCTCGGTGTCGGCGTGACCCTTCGACCGCAAAGTCCATCTCGATAGAAACGTTGCCGCTCTGCCCACCGGTATCAAATTCATAGTCTCTGGCGGCCTCCATCGCGGCTCGATCAAGGGCTGCATTGCCACTAGAACGCACCAAGGTCGCCCCCACGGCGTTGCCATTAGCGTCATACTGGACCCGAACTTCGGGATTCCCTTCAACCCCCTCATCCAAGGCTTCTTCGGGATAGGCTGGGCGATTGCAACGTCGACAGCTAACGGTACTCGAACCGCCTGAACTGCTACCCGACTCACTGCCGCCCGACTCACTGCCACCCGTGGCCGATCCCCGCTGTGGGCCTGATCGGGCAGCAACCGCTTCGCGCTCGCCCGCGTTGCCACTGGAGGGTGCTTCGGCAGAAGCATTTGTCGCTGAGTTAGCATTCTCCGAATCAGCGTCGGCAGTCCCGCGACGATTACGGTTAAACAGTCGACCCAGCAAATTGCGTCGATCGCTGTTGACCGTCTCAGCGCCTGACGTCTCAGCACCTGCCGTCTCTGTCTCTTCGTCTGCGTCAGCGACGCTCGCCTCGTCTTCTGCCGCCGATTCATCCTCATCAGGCAGCGCTGATTCAATCTCAGTTTTAGGAGCGTCCGCCTCCTCTGTCACAGGGACAGGGTTCTCTTCTGGTTCGGGGGCTTCCGGCTCCGAAGTGTCTGGCTCAGCGATCTCTGGCTCAGACGTCTGAGGGGCAGGCCGACCGGCAGGTGACGGTTTGACTGCCTGAATCGCAGCGGGTGCATTAGCCACCTCATCCAGGGTCGCAGGTTGAGGGATGTCTTGGATTTCGGGCTCGACGGGCTCGGGCGGATCAGGTTCTTCTATGGGCTGCGTGACCACAAGCTCAATCCGGTCTTCGGTCAGTTGAGTGACGGCTTCGACTGGCAACCATTGAATAGCTAGCCAGAGTAAGCCATGTAAACCTGTCGCACCGACCAACCCTAGCCCCACCAGGCGTTTAGTCAGGGCAGATTCTTTGGCATGTTGAGCCAGACAGCTATCAGACAAACTCATTGAGTGACTCTCCGGGGGCTTATATCTAGCGTTCAGAGTAATGTGTCCAACGTGAGCGTCCACTTTGAATTGAACACTCTAAACACAGAGGACAATAACGGCAGGCTATTGAAACTAATTCTTACACAGTTACTGCGGTTTGCTCTCAGCAAGTACCGACTCTCAAAATTATGACACAGCAGTCGCAGGGAGCCCAAGTATTGGTCAAAATAAACCTCCTGATCTACTGAGGCTAGTCAATAGCGTGCAAGGAAAACTGAAGCGCGCAAGGCAACTGAAGCGTGCAAGGCAACTGAAAGCAATGTCATGACCTCTGCCTATTACTTGACATAAATTCTTAATTGATAATAGCCTGCTAATGGGTTCGCCGACGCTAACCAGATGCCTCAATCTGTTGGCGAGGGCAAATAGATTAGTCAAGTCCTAAATTTACCTGAGGTGCTGATGTCTATCTCGGAAATCTTTGCGGCGGGCGGTGTGGTGATGTGGCCATTGCTGTTATTCTCACTCTTGACGATTGCGGTTTCGGTGGAGCGCTCGCTGTTTTGGCTGCGGGTCAATCGTCGGCAGCAGCAGGTGGTCAAAGATAGCTTGCGAACCTATCGTCAGGCTCCAGTGGAGGTCTTTGTCAAGCTCAAGCAAAATATTCATCTGCCTGCGGCCCGCATTTTTTTAGAAGCCCTGGAGCTAGACGGGGCGTCTCCCAATCAGTTTCGGCTGGCGTTAGAGAGTGCGACGCAGGCTGAGCTGCCCTTGCTAAAACGCTTTGGGACTGTTTTTCAGACGGTGATTGCAGTGTCTCCGCTGCTAGGCTTGCTCGGGACTATCTTGGGTTTGATCCGGTCGTTTGATGCGATCAATGTGGGTGAGATTGGCGGCAATACCGATGTGGTCACCGGGGGCATCAGCGAAGCGCTGGTGTCTACGGCGACGGGCTTGGTGGTAGCCATTGTGGCGCTGCTGTTTGCCAATCTGTTTCGCGGCATCTATCGGCGTCAGGTGGCGCTGTTGCAAGAATATGGCGGGCAGCTAGAGATTTTGTACGAATGGCACTATGAAGCGCTTAAGCGGGGAGAGGCAGCCTATGCGAGTACTCGATAATGAGACAGAAGAGCCGTTAGAGATTAACATTGTGCCGATGATCGATGTGATCTTTGCGATTCTTGCCTTTTTTATTCTCTCAACATTGTTTTTGACGCGGGCTGAGGGGTTGCCGGTCAATTTACCCAATGCTGAGACAGCGGAGCCCCAGCAGAGTGCCGATTTTACGGTCACCATGCCAGAAAACGGCCAGATATTTCTCAATCGTGCGCCAATTCAGCTGGGTCAATTGCAGTCAGCCATTGAAGCAGAATTAGCCCCTGGGCAGACAGCGTTAATTACCATCCAGGCTGATCGACGGATTGAGCATGGCCAGGTGATTGAGGTGATGGATTCACTGCGGACGATTGAGGGCGCACGGTTGGGCATGGCCACCGAGTCGCGGTCATCTGATTAAAAGGAAATTCACCATGAAAAACCGATCTCTGTGGAGAGTATGCCTCAGTGGGATCATGCTAAGTGCGATCGCAGCCTGTGCCTCTGCCCCAACCTCAAACGACCCCACCTCAAATATTTCTCCCGACGCAGCTGAGAGTCCCTCAGCCGATACCCCCCCGGTAGGTACTCCCCAGCGGATTGTAGCCCTCAGCTCGATCAGCGCTGATTTGGTTCAGACCCTATCTGACGAAAAGCTCGTGGGTATCCCTGGTAGCCCACTGCTGGCAGCAGATTCGCGCTTTGAAGAGCTTGAGGTGGTTAGCCAAGGGCAGACTGAGCCCGACCTTGAGAAAATTGTTGCCCTGGAGCCTGATCTGGTGATTGGGGCTGATGGCTTTCATGATAAAACCCTACAACGCCTCAGCGACCTGGGCATAGAAACCCTGCCAGTGGCTATCGACGGTTGGGATAATCTCAGAGCCGTCACTCAGCAGCTCGCCAATCGGCTTGGTAGCGACTCGGCCCCCTTAATGCAGCGCTATGACGCCTGCCTGGCCCAAGCCCCCGAGCAGACGGCGACAGCGGTACTCCTGGTGAGTCGTGAGCCCTTACTTTCCCCCAACCAAAACAGCTGGGCCAGCGATTTTAT
The DNA here is from genome assembly GCA_039200855.1 of Cyanobacteria bacterium P01_D01_bin.44. Classification (GTDB taxonomy): domain Bacteria; phylum Cyanobacteriota; class Cyanobacteriia; order Phormidesmidales; family Phormidesmidaceae; genus SIO4C1. The sequence goes on from JBCCRZ010000048.1 coordinate 14,353, forward strand.
CACCCAGTTTAATCTGCAAAATCTGACGGCTGACCTGCAAGGCCAGAGCGAATTTCAAGGCTACGTCACCCTATCCCCAGAAAAAGTCTTGGAGATGGACCCGGATCAGTTATTGCTTATCGATACCGGCGAAGGGGCTCAGCCCGCTGAGCTGCAAACCGAACCCTTTTGGAGTGAGCTTAAGGCTGTCCAAACGGATCAGGTCGAAATCTTTGAATATTTTGGCTTGGTCAATCCAGGCAGTCTGGCTAGTATTGAGAAAGTCTGCGATCAGCTGAAAACTTGATATGCAAAAGTTTCAGCCTGTGAAGGTTGTTCAGCTTTAAATTTTCCGAGGAGCGCTGCGTAGCGACAGTCGTTAGAATTAGATCTAATTTTTCTCAATGCTTGATCTTTTGGGGCAATCTAATTGAGAATACTTCTTAAGTGATCGTTAAAAATGCATGCCCCCTTATTCAGATGATGCTTTGAAGGCAGAGCTCAACGCCCGAGGTTACCGATCTACACCTCAACGTCAAAAGATCCTAAATATTTTGAAAGCGTTGCCTCAAGGAAGGCATTTGAGTGCTGAAAGCCTCCACGGCATTTTGAGAGAGCAGGGAGAAAAAATCAGTCTCTCAACGGTTTATAGGACATTGCATCTGATGGTGTACGTAGGGCTTTTGCGGGAGCTAGAATTCGCGGAAGGGCGTAAACATTACGAGCTCAATCGCCCGTTGAGAGAGCACCATCACCACCTGGTCTGTGTCCATTGTGGTCAAACCCTGGAGTTTACTGAAGCGCTGATTGACCGCATTGGTGACACTCAGGCTGAAGACGCTGGCTATTTAGTATTGGATTGTCAGTTGACCCTTTATGGGGTTTGCGATCGCTGTAATCGGTGAGCGTGAAGGCTGTCATCCGCGCCCGTGAAGAAGACAGCATTTATCAGGAATAATTCCCATCCCAGTCATTTTGCTCTATACTGCTACTTGAATTGCTTTATTGATAAAAAGAATCAATAAGGCGCGTTGCTGCATAGGCTTAACGATGACTCAAGCGACGACTGCACTATGGCTAACCGCAAGCCCTCACTTGAAAAAATTTGATCAACGACTGCTAAGTCAATTGGCTAGGTATGGGGCAATTCGTCGCTGGGAGTACCATCAGACATCAGATGAGCCCTGCTGTCTAGAGACGCCTGTGAACCTGCTGCACGACTATATCAGGCGGTGCGATAGCGATGACAATCCTAATACCCAGTTACATCTGCTAGGCCATGGTCTCAGTGGCGTGATTGGGCTGATCTATGCACGTCGCTTTCCCCATCGGGTTAAGTCGCTAACCTTGCTGTCAGTGGGGCCTAGCCCAGCAACAAATTGGCACAGCCAATACTATAGCTTGCGGCAAATGTTGCCCTGTAGCCGAGACATTATTCTCGCCCAAACCGTCAGACTTCTGTTTGGCCGTCAGGGACAGAGTACCACCCGCGCCCTCATGAAGGTACTCGAGCGCGATTTAGATACTGGATTGGCCTTACATTCCCTGGCAGGCCACACTGAGATTGCATCGGGGGGCATTACTCCGCCCCTGTTAATTTGTTTGGGTGGACAAGATGGCGTTATCGACAGCTTGATGCAGGATCGATGGCAACCCTTCTTAAAACCAGGAGATCGTCTCTGGAGCTGTCCCCAGGGCAATCACTTTTTTCATTTTGATGACCCCAAACAGGTCGCTAGCCAGATTCGAGACTATTGGCAATCTGTTGCTTTGCAGCCGCTGAATCTGATTCAGCAATAGACCGTTATTCCCAAGCGCCATGCTCAGGCGCTGATCATGACAATGCTTCGAACTACTCAACAACCCTTGTCACAGCATAAGATTAATTCTCAATGAAAAAGGTACATAATGTATCGCAAAGCACCTGAGGTTCAGCGCATACGTCAGCTTGACGCGTGCTTCTCAAAGCAAAACAAACTATGTCCTCACAATCAATGTCTGGTTCGAAACCTAATCCTCTTTTTTTGATTGATTGCGTTGATCGATGGCAGGTGTACTTTCGACTTCAGGAATTAGATATTCCTTGTCGATGCGAGGGTTATTGCCCCCTTGAAGTAGACGTGTCAACGCCTCGAGCCGCGATCCAGCTATGGAGCGTGTTGGCTTGTGTTTCTAAGTCTCGCCTTGAGCTAGCAAGTCGTCTTGAACGCTGCTGGCAACTGTCAGTGTAAGTAGCAAGAGATCCACAAAGTAAACCTATGCTCGAGTAGCACTCTTTGAAGGGCGACAGATTTGAGATTTAACTGCAGATATCTTGGCTTATGTTAAGTTTATTGTTGATATTTATTGTCATTAGTTGCCATAAAGGACATCAATGTTGCAATATATTCTCAACAAGAAGGTCCCAAGGATTTCCAATCCCTCAGGCTCTTCCTGTTATGAAGAACATTGCGTTGATTTATGCTGTTAGCGGAGATTTCTAAGCCATGCAAGCCTATGGCAAATCTGATGTGAAGTATGACTGGTGGGCAGGCAATGCCCGCTTTGCTGAGAAGTCAGGGTTATTTATTGCGGCCCACGTGGGGCAGGCAGCTCTGATTACATTTTGGGCAGG
>JBCCRZ010000049.1:0-16901 GCA_039200855.1 Cyanobacteria bacterium P01_D01_bin.44
AACGTATTATCCTCCCAAGCCCCCGCTGTGCGCTGCTCAATCTCGGCTAGAGCAGCCGCCTCTAGCACCTCAAACGCCGATGCCGCCCGCACATTTTCCTCCAACTGCTCAACCGACTCGGCGGCGATCACCGCACAGTGAACCCCCCCCTGTGATAGCGTATATCCCAGCGCCTGGGGCATGCCCTCCAGCACCCCCGGCTTAAACAACCGCCCATAGGCCGGTACCTTCATCGCCGTCACGCCGACATTCTGTTCTTGAGCCAGCGGCAAAACGCTGGGAATAAACGGCCTGGGATGATGACTATCCGCCGCATTCACCGGAATTAGCGTGTGGTCAAACGGATAGCGCCGCAGCCCTTCTGCGATAATCTCTGGCTCATGGTGGCCCGTGATGCCGCTAAAGCGGACCAGTCCCTGCGCCTTGGCTTCTTCCATCGCTTTAGCCGCTCCGTTAGCCCCAAACAGCGTATCCAACTCTGACTCAAACGACACATGGTGGAATTGCCAAAGGTCTAGATAGTCTGTGTTTAGCCGCTGGAGAGATTTCTCCAGGTCACGCCAGGCCCCGTCGCGATCGCGAGCTGCCGTCTTACTCGCCAAAAAAACCTCATCCCGATAGGCAGGCAACCCCTTACCCAGGTACGTTTCACTCGGCCCGTAGCTCGCCGCCGTATCAAAATAGCGAATGCCCAGCTCCCACGCCCGCTGAATTTGCGCTAACGCTGCCTGCTCCTGATTAGGTTTTGATAGCGGCGTACGCCCCGCCCCCCCCAACCCTAAAATCGGCAGCTGCACATTTGTGCGACCGAGCTGCCGCAACGGCATTGCGATGGGCAAATCTGAGGAGGCCACAGATAGATCAGAGACCGGCTCAGACAGCGCCAGCGAAGACGGCCCCGGCTGCTTTCGCACCGTTGAGCATCCGATCAGGCCCAGGGCAGTGGTGAGGCCCGTTGCCAAAAACGTTCGACGAGTCTTTTTACGGTAAAAAGTCATGGGGTTAGGATTGCGCAACGCCATCCCCATTGTGGCGAAATTGTGGCGAAACTTTCTTAAATTGGCGCAAAGAATCCGCTACCCACCACCCACTACCTAACCCTTCACCTCCCCATGCTAATTTGATAAGACTCCTTTCCCGCGAGTAATAACGGTGACTCAATCCAAAGGCAAAACCATTTTTCTCCTGGCCTCAATGGTTGGCTGGCTGAGCGTAGGCGCTGCGCTTATTTACCTTTCTCCGGTCTGGGCTAACCTGATCGTTCATTCAGACCTCACCCAGCTGTGGCTCACCAACCTGAGTCGCGGCGGATACAACCCCATGCTTGCCATTACAGGGGGAGCAATCGCCTTTGTCATTACCGTGATCGGAAATTTTATTTGGTATCAGCGCTTCGAAGACAGGGCTTAGTCGCGTCCTTCCACCAGGGATAACCGGGCAGGCTTGCGATCGCAGGCCAGAAAACACCTTTATCTCAATCCTAGACTCAAGCCCCTCAATTTAAGTCCAATCAGCCTTCGGCGAGACTCATCTTGAGAAAAACTGAGCCCTGGCTGATCACAAGGGATCAACCAGGGCTGAATACGTCGAATCAATTGTCCTGAATCAGGTCTAAAGCGCTGCAACGCTAGCCCGAGTGTTGAGTAGAGGCAGCGAGTCTGACAGATGAATTGACTCAGATAGGCTGGGCATTTCCTGATGGCAGTGGCTGCAATACCAATAGATTTGAGATGCACGAACATGCCGCAGCAGTGGATAAGAACAGCAAGTGCAAGTAACGGATGAATACATAAAGCCTCCTGATTCAAACTAACTCGACCAGATTCATCCTGAGGCGGCAGTTTGGAGTCTGGTTAAACCTGGGGACGGTGGCCGAAGATCGGTTGAGGTTAAAAGACTATACAAATCTACTGACTCTGGTAGGGAGGAAGGCATCTCCTGATGGCAGTGGCTACAGTACCAGTAGATTTTAGACGACCGCACATGGCGCAGTAGCGGATAAGAGCAGCACGTGCAGGTGTTGGGTAAGCGCATGTAAACCTCTAGTAGCTTTTTTAAATGTGGGCCAGATTAAATTGATCTGGCCCACATTTTCTTAAATGCCAGCAATATTGATAGCAGCTGACGGCTTTGATATGAACTTTGATGACTCCATAAAAGCAGCTAAATCTGAAGACATTGTGAGGATGTGAGTAACGCTTTATAAATAATCGAGTAACACTTTGTAAAAAACAGCTCAAAGACCCATCCCTGGCACCCTCAGCTCTCCCCCTTCCGCACTTTAAAAATTAATCTTGCGCAATCTCTTTATGACTTTCTGAAAAGAATCGTGAAATAACTCCTTTGGCAGGTAGAAACGATGTTTCTGAAAGCGAGATACTGAAACCATCCGCTATTTCATCGTGTTGGCGGGTAAGGAGAGCAAAGAACAATGCACACCTACGAAGTTTTTGTTGACATCAAAGAATGTGACGAACCCACTTGCTTGATTAGTCACGTCATGGAAACCCGCTATGAAATTAATGCAGATACCCTCAATCGAGCCCATGATTCAGCCCTGAACCAGGCAGAGCATGAATACCCCAGAGCAACCGAATATGATGTGCGCGTCACCCGTGTTCTGAGATAGCCAAATTTCCTGGGGGTACATCTGAATATTTGTAGTCAAAAATACAAAATCAACTCAAGGTGACAGACGTCTGGATGAAAGTTCCGCTTGCGTTAAAGATTTCGAAAATCTTTAACGCAAGGACAGGCGATGTTGAAAATCTCAGAATAAGGTGGTCACAGACCCGACCGTAAATATATATTCATCAAATATAAATACTTTTAGAGCATTGTTCGAAATATAAATCTGAGGTCGTACATTAGACTTTCACAAAAGTGAATTCATTGCCAAACAAATCTGCAGGGGTCTAATTGTTGGGCTTTTAGCCTCTATTAGGCTGAAGAGCCTGATGGCAAAGCGCTCTACTAAAACCTGAAAATGGAAACATCATCAGTTTTTAGGAATATCAAACATTTAATATTTTTTTCTTTTTCCTGATAAATTCCCCCAGCCCTTGAAAAAGGTAATGGATTTCTCTGTTTTGTGCGACAACCTGCCATCAACTGCAAAGCATGCCCCAGAGTCTAATACTGAATTTAGTTCCCGAGGCTTCTATCCCTCAGCAATACTTGAGCGGTGCCCATTTACACCACTTATTTTTGAATCTGGTCAGCTCGGTGGATCCCCAGCTGGGTAGAGTTCTTGCCATCGATAACCAAAATCACTCATTTAGCCTCAGTCCACTCCAGGTAAATCAGCGTTCCGGATTTTCGGCATCGATGCAAAACCTGCGCTTCTTGTTTCCCCGCTGGAGTGCTCCGCTGCGGCCACTACAGTATCGCTACCAAGACGAAATTCCAGCCGGAGCCGCTTGCTGGTGGCGGATCTCTTTGCTAGACGATGGGTTATTTGGCCATCTCAGCCGAGCCTGGCAGAGGGTTGCAACTAAAAAAGAATGGTTCTTGGGCTCGACCCCGCTGCATATCACTGAGCTGTGCGATCGCTTTCATCGCCATCCAGACTGGGCTGGGGTGAGTAGCTATCAGCAACTCTACGAGCAAGCCAGCGATCAGACCCGAGATATTCGGCTGCAGTTTTTGACCCCAGCCACTTTTCGCTATGGGGGGTATGAGTCACCGTTGCCAACCCGAGATGCGGTGTTTCACTGCCTGCGCAAACGTTGGAATCGCCATAGCGGTCTAGCCTTTGCGCCGAGTTTAATCACCCCCATCATGCCAGTTGATTTTGATATCCACACTGAAGTATTGCAGAATGCGGACACCAAGATTGTGGGCTGCTTAGGCCAGGTCAATTTTAGGATCGTCGGCGATGTGGACGCTTTGACCATCAAGCGCATTAACACTGTGGCAGACTATACGCGCTACTGCGGCATTGGCCAACAAACTACCCTGGGCCTGGGCATCGTCCGCCGGATTAGTGCGTCGCGCTAGGGCGCGCTAATGAGTTGTGCTAAGGGGCGCTAATGAGTTGCGCTAAGGGGCGCTAATAAACAGCTCGATTTCGCGGGCCATACGGCGAATGTCGCCTTTAGCCAGCCTTCGCACCGAGTTACGAGGCAGTACTCGCCGTCCTAGCTGTGACCATCCCATCTCTTTAGGGACGTCAATATAGGTCCACGAGAGTTGGATGGGGCGACCCAAGTGGTAGCTGATTTCCTTCGATAAAAGCTGCACTGGGACACGCCCTCGTTGGATCAAAATCCGATCGTGGAGCCCATCCAAGCGGATTAGGGTGGGTTGTTTGCCCCCGGGTGACTCGGTAGAGAGTTCGATAATCAGGCTGTAGGCATTGCTAAACAGGCCAGTGCGCATCCGATAGACTTCAAAACGAACGATATCAGTCAGTCTGTAATGAACAACATTCCGACCGGATAAGTTTGCACTGTCGCGCAGTTCACCAGCTAACTCATGGATGACCGTTAACTTGTTGCGCGACCGATTAAAAATGCAGGTTGCAATCTCTGGCGTGAGTCTGGGGATAAACCCATTGATCAGTAAACAGAGGCTGCCAAAAACCACCAAAGAGGCCATCAAAAAAGGACTATCCCTAAACCCTAGCCAGAGCCCTGTAAACAGACAAGCTACCCCAATAAATTTGCCAAATTGACTAAAAAAGCGCCTGCCTAGGCGACCCTCACGGTCTGAGAACCGCAGGATCAGCTCATGTTCTGTTTTACGAATTTGCCTCACGGCCTGATTGCCTCAGTTGCTTTTATCACAACCTCGCCGTATAAAGGGGTACAAACGTTCGTAGCGCGCCCATAGATGCTATTGTTCACTTCGACTGAACCCATAGCTAATTTATCAGAGCCTTGCCCCCCTTGCTTTAAAAGTCACGGATGGATAACTGCCCCTGCCTAGCGAGTCAAATAGCGAGTCAAACAGCTTGCCCGATCTCAGTGAAGTCCCCCTCACCTGCCCACGATCCATCTAGCAAAGCGCTCAATCAGTTGACGCCCCAAGACCGCGCCTTTCACGGCTGGTATCGATTTATTCTTTCCTTTCCGCCCCATTTGGTGCGCCACTACCTCGATCAGTTTCAAATGACGGCTCAACAAACCGTGCTAGATCCCTTCGCCGGTACCGGTACGACCCTGGTGGAGTGCAAAAAGCAAGGGATTCCTTGTGTGGGCACTGAGGCCAACCCCATGGCCCATTTTGCCAGTCAGACGAAACTGTGCTGGTCTGTTAACCCTGAGCAACTCAAGCACCACGCCCAGCAAATTGCCGAGGCCACCCGCAGTGATTTAGCGTTGCTAAGTCTTGAGGGTCTGCGCCCTACCCTGTCCCCTGAGGCTGCAAAACTGCTACTCAAAAATGCCATTAGCTGTCGTCCCTTGCACAAGGTACTGACTCTGCTGGGTCGCATTGACCAGAGCCAACACCCTGATTTTTATGCCCACGAGCGGTTGGCCCTGGCCAAGGTTGCCGTCCTCGCCAGCAATTTGCGCTTCGCTCCAGAGATCAGTGTCTCTAAACGCACCCAGGAAGATGCCGAAGTGGTTGAGCTGTGGCTAGCGGCGATCGATGCGATCGCAACCGACCTCGCCACAGTAACGCCTTGTACTGCTGTCCCCAGTCAGGTTCATCTGGGCGATGCCCGTACCCTCAGACAGCTGCCGCCCCAATCCATTGACGCCGTCATTACCTCGCCGCCTTACCCCAACGAAAAAGACTATACCCGCGCCACCCGTCTAGAGTCCGTCTTACTGGGTTTTTTACACAACAAAACCGAGCTGCAAGCCATCAAAAAAATGCTGGTGCGCTCCAACAGCCGCAGCATTTACACCCAAGACACCGATGATCAAGAGATTGCCAACTACCCCAGCGTGGTGAATGTCGCCCAAGAGATCGATCGTCGCCGTCAAGCCTGGGGCAAAACCAGCGGTTTCTCACGACTCTATGCCCGCGCCACCAAACTCTACTTTGGGGGTATGGCAAAGCATTTTACTAATCTGCAACCGGCTCTGCGTCCCGGTGCAATGCTCGCCTACGTCGTCGGCGACCAGGCTTCTTATCTGCAAGTCCATATAAAAACCGGCCAGCTCCTGGCCGAGATTGCCCAAACCCTCGACTACGAGCTGGTCGATATTCACCTCTTCCGCACCCGCCGAGCGTCTAAGACCGAGGTAGATCTGCGAGAAGAGGTCGTGATTTTGAGATGGCCAGGGTGAGAGGTAGTGGGTGGTGGGTAATGGGTAATGGGTAGTGGGTAATGGGTAATGGGTAATGGGTAATGGGTAATGGGTAGTGGGTAATGGGTAGTGGGTAATGGGTAGTGGGTGTTCGGAGCATTGGGGGCAAGCTTGTTCTAGATAGCCACAAATCCAGTTTTCCTCTACTCTCTACCCTCTACCCTCTACCCTCCACTCTCTACCCTCTACCCTCCACTCTCTACCCTCCACTCTCTACCCTCCACTCTCTACCCTCCACTCTCTACCCTCCACTCTCTACCCTCCACTCTCTACCCTCTACCCTTTCACATCTACTTTAACAACCTTATTCCGCTCCTGCGCTGTCTTCGGCAGTACCAGGCTAAGGATGCCATCCCGGTAGTCAGCGGTCACGTCGGTATTCTCCACCCGTGCTGAGAGCGGAATCACACGCTCAAACTTGCCGTAGTAGAACTCACTGCGAGACTTGCCGTTTTCCTCAGATGTGTGTTCAGATGTACGCTCGCCGCGAATCGCCACGGCTCGCTCGCTCACCTCAATGTCGAAATCTTCTGCCTTGAGACCGGGTGCCTCGAGTTTGAGTTGAATCGCCTCATCGGTTTCAGTCAGTTCAGCAGCTGGCACCTTAGTAAAGTTGCCATATTCCGAAAAAGAGACCGGGGCCAGCGTGTCCTCAAATAGGCGATTGAGCTGACGCTCTAATGTGCCCATCTCTTGCCAGGGATTCCAACGGATTAACGTAGACATAAGATTCTCTCCTTGAAGCTGTGGAATGTTGTCATGGCTTCATTGTAGGCAGGCAAAGAAGAATCGGTATTCGGTTTCTATCCCCGATCCATAGAGCGTTTCCCGTACCCTACCCCAAACCGAACCAATTGCTTCGGTTTGCCGAATCTACCGTTTTGCCATGGGCACAATTTTAGGCCTGTGTTGTTCTATTTTTGACTACACAAGTCCTAATTGCAGGGCCTGGATAATCGCCTGGGTACGGCTTTTGACTTCAAGCTTTTCAAAAATAGAAGTACAGTGAGCCTTGACGGTTGCGATCGCAATAAATAACTCCCTGGCGATGGCTTCATTTGATTCTCCCTGGGTCAACAGCCTGAGCACCTCTTGTTCTCGCTTACTCAGCTGTAATTGCCGACATTTTTCTAAGGATTGTTCTGCATGCTTTTGAAAGCACGCGAAGAAGCGATTGATCATCTCCTGACCAAGATAAATGTGCCCAGACATGATCATCTGAATAGCCATCAGTAATTCTGTTTCGAGATGATCTCTTGTGAGAAAACCCGAGGCACCTGTTCGCATGCCCTCAAAAAGAGATTCTGAGTTTGGGTGATCAGCAATGAGCAAAATGCTGGGGGGTTTCTCAAGGCGCTGAAGCTGCACTAAGATATCTACAGTTCTCTCCCAACTGCCTTCCAGGTGGATATCTAAAATAATCAAACCAGGCCGATAAGTGGATGTCAGACGTAGGATTTGTTCACCGGAGAGGGCTTCCCAAATCACCCCACAGGTTACTAGACTGTGGTTGTTGTCAGACATCAGCAGCGATCGCAACTCATTGCTCAAGTCTGGATGCCTGTGAGCCAGTAGGACAGAGCTTTGTTGCCATGACTGATGTTTTTTAGAGCACGGTTGCTGTGACAAAACCATATCGACACCCATATCACTTACCCAACACGCAATGCCTCTATTTGAGGTAACCCTACTATGGCTCAGATCCCCCACAGAGAAAATCCTGAAAAGTTTAGGTTTATTCAGGTTTAAATTCAGGTTTAGATCCAGATTTATTCAGGTTTATTCAGGTTTATTCAGGTCTTTAAGCACTGAGAGGATTCAGCGAGGAAACTTTCGACTTAAGTCTAATGCGTGGCCAGGGTAACTTGTCTAAGCTCTGGGTATATTACCTTTGAGATGAGTTGGCCCACAGGTCTTAACTGGAATCGGGGTGATTGTGAATGTGCGATCGCACATTTGACTTCACGCAAAAGGACTTTGGCAATCGTTTGGCTGTTGTTTTAAAGTCAGGGTTGCCTAAAGGAAATATTGATAAATCATTAAGGGGGAAAAAAGTGCAAAGGAATTCCATGTAAAAAATAGCTAAGAACATATCTAGCTAATTTGATATGTAGCTAAGATTAGCCTTAATGAAAAGTGAGATCTAAGCGAGATCTGTAAATAGATACCTCTGACCCTTCAGTTTTTCCTAAACTTAAAGGCGTTAAGGCTTGAGAGATCTTGAGTAGATCAGTTTCTAAAACACCATCTTTGTATTCTCAGTCGGATTGTCCATTCTATGAGGATGTCAGTATCTTTGAAACCCTTACAAAAGGGCCTTGAACCTTGTAAGCCTTATAGGGCTTAGTGTTTAGTTTGTTCTAATATAAAGAGTTGACGCTCATTGTCAGCAATGGGGATCCTCTCTTCAATCTGTTTAAACGTCGGAAACCGCCTGTTGGTGGCATTTTTGAGCAGTTAATTTTTTGGCAGGAAAACCTCTTCTGTCTTAGATAGTGGCGCAATAAATTCAAATTGTATCTACCTTAAAGTGCCCCAAAATTATGAAGCCCCACATTAAATTAACCCTGAGAAAAAATATTGCTCCGGATAAAATCTCCTATTGGCAAGAGGTTGCTTCGGGGGAAAAGACGACTCAAAATCATATTCATAGGGATTGATGACACAGACAATTTCCATCTCAGAAAATACGGTTGAAACATCACTCTCAGTGGAAAACTGGTCATTCATTAGCCAGCTTTTTGGATTTGAAGCACCGGTTGATGGGGCAGATGAGGTTGATGGAGCAAACGAGATAGAGGTAGAGACAGAGACAGCAGTTTCAGCAACGACTGGTACAACACCAGTTTCACTGTCTTCCTTTTTGCACTATGGCCAGTTGACAGTTGTTGCGAGTGACAATGAAGGCGTATTATTTACCAATCCCACTGATCTTGAGGTACAGGTAACCTTTATCCCCGATATCAATGGGATATGGCCAATCGAGCGCCCACGTCTGGCACAGCCACCCAAAGAGCCAGAAATAGTGTGGCTCGATTCACGGGGTGATAATGAGGATGGGAGTAATGATGCCTTCATAGCGCCCTCCCGTCCATTGGGAGCTATCCTCTTCCGGCGAGAAAGCTGGAGCGATCAATATGAAGAGGTCGGGACACAGCTCACAAAAAGACTGGATCCAGAAGAAAACGTCTACTTAGTCTGCAATTTCTATCGTGAAGGGTATAGCGTGCCGGAGAACCTGGCCGCTGACTTATATTCTTCGAATGACAATAGTATTACTGTTTGGTGGTTCCTCGAGGCTGCTCAGGAGGAGCCCACTCGAGGCGAATTTACGGTTGAAGCTGCGAGTGGATTCCTGTTTAGGAATGACTTCGATCGTGCCCTGACGTTTTATTTCATACCTGAGGGAACATGGCAGGTTTTTGGGGAGGATGGCAAAGAGCTTGAGTATATCGGCTATACCACCACTATGCTAGATGCAGGCTATTCATACCTTTTACCCCATTCACCGGTGGGTTGTTTACTGGTTGGGCGAGGGGAAACAATCAAGGTAGATGAGGGTGATTTAGGCCTGGATGCAGAGGGTTTAGTGCCCCTTAAAGATCAAAGAAGTTGGTCTTTAGAGCCAGGTGAAACAATTCTCTTTGTCTGCAATGGCAATCTTTCGAATATCACAAAAAGTCAAGATGTACCGGACGGCGACTTTAATTGGACCTTTGGGGATCATTTTGGTGAGATTACGATCAAATGGACGGTGATGGAGGTGAGCTAAGCGCAGCGTGTCATTTTCTAGAAATATTTTGAGTTAACTTATGAAACCTCACATCCTATTGACCTTAACTAAAGATGTTGACCCTGGTCAGATCCCCTATTGGGAGGATGTTGCCCAGCGTAAAGCAAAGGCTCCTAACCACATTACGCCAGCCGTGGATGAGGTGGTAGATAACTATGGCCACTCTTTTCAGGTGACACGGGAGTATAGGCCTGCTAAACCGAATGGTTGGGACCATCATGAACGAGAGAGTAAATTTGATCGGACATATCGTCTGATTTTGCAACAGAATACGGATATTCCACCGGCCTTAGTGAAGGATATTAGGGTTATCCCTAATGTTGAGGCGGTTACACCTGGTAGAGTGGCGACAGCTGAGCTGCCCCAGATGATGGTCAAGAGCTTTAGTCTTGATACGGACATGCGATCGCGCCAGGCCATCTACTTACCAGAGGCCCATGACTACAGCCAGGGCGATGCTGAAATTACGGTGGCAGTTTTAGATACCGGCATCGATCTCGACCATCCTGAGTTAAAAGATGTGTTGCTCCCTGGCTATGACTTTGTCGATATCCTCGATGGCGCTGGGAAATTTCTTGGGGATTATTTAGGCTATGACGAAGACCCAGAGGATGAGGTCGGCCATGGCACCCATGTGGCTGGGATCATTGCTGGGCAAGGGTTAAATATGCCCTTGGGGGTGGTGCCTGAGTGCAAGATTTTGCCAGTGCGGGTCTTGGGAGCCATGCAACGAGGCGCTAAGAAAGTAGGCGCGGGCCTGGTAGATAACATTAACTCAGGGATCAAGTGGGCCATTGATCAGGGTGCGCATGTGATCAACATGAGTCTTGGCATTGAGCACACAGACGGTGGTTTACCCCATGAAGATGTGGTGAACTATGCCCGTCGTAAAGGGGTTTCAATTGTTGCGGCTTCTGGAAATGATGGCCAGGAACATCTTTATTATCCAGGGGCGCTGCCCCATGTGATCGCAGTGGGCGCTTTGGACGAGTCAGGAGACATCACGTCGTTTTCTACCTATGGCAAACAGGTGGATTTCGCGGCCCCTGGGACAGATATTTACAGCACTTACATCGGTAATGACTATGGCTTCTCAACCGGGACATCCCATGCTTCACCCTTTGTGGCCGGGGCGATCGCCCTGCTTAAATCCTATGCGCGACAAAAGCACGATACCGACCTGTCTGATCGGCAGATCAAATATCTACTGAAACACACTGCCGACAAATTGGATAGGCGATTCAAACATCCCAAAGCAGGCTTTGGCAAGCTTAACGTATTAGATGCCCTGCGGCTATTGGACCATAAACTAACAGCATAGACTCGGGTCAATCAACAGGAAATGTTCACAACTCTAATCCCAAGTATTTAGGAGATTGAAGATGCCAACGATCAGCCTCTATGATGGGGCAGCCCTTGAGGAAAAATTTTCATATGTGAATAATCCAAACTTTCTTGATCCAGGGGATTGGGAAAGCACATATCCGGACTCATTTAACGACTATCTTGCTCTCCACACACAATATACATTCCTGGTTGATTCTGCCAAGGATCGGATTGATGAATTGTTGAGTGACTATAGCACGGCAGATGGTCGTGCCAATGCTCTCCAAACAGAGAATGAAAGATTCATAGAGCTACTAGATAATCCAGACCAGCTTTATACCAATTATCAAACCTTAGACTCAAGCTTTCAAACAGTGACTACCGTCTCGGGTACCTTGGCCAATGCTTTAGCCAGGGCTCAACTGGCAGAACAGTCATTGCAAAATGCCCAGACATCAGTCAGTACGTTCATAAAAATTGTCACGATGTCAGAGGATTTAGTCTCTAATAAAGCGCCAGATTCAGAGGCGGTGGCAGAAGTGCAAACATCCGTGCAAAACGCCTCAGACAAACAGGATACCTTGCTGGCAAATATCGGCACCACTCCCACAGATCCTACAGTGCCTACAACGGGAACCGGTCTTTTAATGCAAGCTGCCAGTCTGATAATAGAGGCACAAACTTTGATAGGTAATATTGCGACTGTGACAGATGCCACCAGCTCAGACGATTTACTAACGAATGTAGCCAGCCTGGAAAGTAATCTGGAAACCCAAGTCAGTGAACTTTTAGATGACCTGGAAACCATCGCAACTGAAGCCGCACAATTAGCAGCTGACACCCCAGCTGATAGTGCCCTTGATACCACAGTTGAGGTCCTGTCTGATATCACTGAGGAAACTGATAACTGGAGTGTGGTCAGTGCCCTATTTGAGATCTGATTTTAAGTAATGAATTAATTCCATAACCATTGTTTCTCAGGAGGTGACCCTAATGACAACTAGCGGCATGATTCAGGCGATGACAAATCTTGAATCAGTGATGAGTGGAGCTGTGTCTTCTATCACTGATTCAGTCTCAGCATCCGTCTCAGAATCGCTTACTTTAATCGATGAGTCTGACCTTGATGAAACCCTTAAAGAAGAAGTTAAGGCATCAGTTCAGACTGATTGGGAAACTTTGAGCGGTATTTTAGGGGTAAGTACTTCAACAGATAGCCCTTCGGCGACAGCAGAAGTCGCGTTGCTCAGAAGTGAGGTTGCTGCCCTGGAAAAGCAACTCAAGATTTACGAGGAGCATTACGAAATAGATCCGACTAAAGACAATGTCACTGCTGGCGCTGAGGCACTTTCAGAAGCCACGAAAGCAACTAAGGTCGCAACCCTTGCATTCATCGCAAGGGACTCTTGGTCAGAAGTGATTACGGAAGCAGTGACCCAATTGACAGCCTCTTATCCAGATTCGCCAGAGGCGGTGCTGGCTGCCCAAAAGGCTGAAGGTCTAGAAGAGAGCATGAGTACGTTAGCGACAGCCATCACCGATCTTTGGAATTCTGCGAATACACTCTCAACGAATGCTGGTTATTTTATAGGCAATGACGATGCGAGCATTCAGTCGTATAGCCAAACAGATGCTTTGGGTCAGTTATCGACAGACGTGACGACCTTACACTCCGAAGTGGATACGGTTAATACCCTACTTGCGACGTTAGAAGAGATCGCTGACGCCGTCACCGAACTAGCCACTTCAGCTGCCACGGCACATGACAACTGGGGTACGGTAGCTACCCTATTTGAGATTGAATCAGAGGCAGAAGCAGAAGCAGAAGCAGAAGCAGAAGCTGTTGAACTGGAGTCACTTCTGGGAGAAGTTGATAATTGGGAATTAGTCCGCCAAAAATTTAGTCTACCAGAAGACAGCGGTACATAAAGATGAAACAAAAGATGAACTTAGAGGAAGCAAAAGGCTCCGCATAGTCTGTCCTCGTGCCCCTAATGGATTTTCTATTGATTTATTGAGAGCAAATCACCATGACGACGCTAATCGCTTACAACGGATCTACCACCACCTATACCGCTGACCTGGTGCTCCAGGTCAATGCACCCAGTGTTACCTTAGACTCCTATGCCGAAGCCGCATTAGGACTTACAGAAGACTATTACGAAGAATTAGATGCCGCTAATGCTGCCAGCAGTGAAAGTGGTAACACGGCCAGGGCCGCCCTGACCAGTGCAGGTTTATTGGGTACAATTGCCAGTTTGACTGAGCGGCTTAATAAAGTCGGGTTAGACAATATTTTGAGACTATTACTCTCTAGACCGACAATTTATGCGGTGCTGATCCAGAGCGCTATCGATGATGACAACATCGATAGTGATGATCTCGAAGGCCTATATAGCTCTGTGGTACGCCATGTGGGCAATATCCCCCGGCGCTACTTTCTGGCCCAGATGCTCACCCAGGTCCTCAACGATAAACGGATTCGGCTTAAGTCCAGTGATAAGCGTTGGGAGCAATTAGATGATCTGACCCTGACCCAGAGTCTGCCCATTACCATCGGTCAGGTTGAACCGGCTGTCACCGAGCTGCTGACCACACTCTACACCCAGGGAAATATTCCCTACTATGTAGAACAGTTTTGTGAAGATGAGACTAAACCGATTTCCACCTATGCTTATACGACCTCCATTAAGCAGGGGATGACCAATTATTTGGTCAAGCTGGGGATCGAGATTGATGATGACATCTTTACGGCTGGCGGCTACGATCAGTACTTCCTAATAGCCTATAATGAGGCCCTCAAAACCAGTTCGGTGGCTGAAGATCCCATTGATACTGCACGGGTTAAAGGGGGGGAGACTACCTGGAATTTTTCTGTCGATACCTTTGAGAGTATCGAAGAACAAGGGGTCAGCCCGGACAACATTTTGGCGGCGGGCGCGCTAGACTATCTCTACTGCGTTGGCGAACGCATGCATGTGTTTGATGTCGCCAATGCGCTGGTGTTGCGTTGGGCAGGCGGGGTACTCGATGTGCCCGAGGGGGAGACAGCCGCGGTGCTTTACCGCTACCACAAGCTACGCAGTGAACGCTCCACACCGCAAGAGCGAGCCATGCTATACCGTCGAGTCCTTAATCGGGGTGCTGGTCGCTTGCTCTCGAATATGGTTCCCAATGAAGACTTTCCTCGGTTGTGGCATCAGCTCATGTCTGAGGTAGCTGAATATATTCGCAAAGCTGAGGGCAGCTACTCGGCGGATCCTTGGGTCTCACGGGCACCAATTTACCAGGCGACGAAGAACCTGCAGTATAACCTGAGTGAAAATATGACCGGGATGTCTCACCTGCAGGTCACAGAGGACTATGCCCATTTGCAAGAGGCCCTGGAGATTATCAAATCTGAGGATGTGGTGGTTTCCTACGGGGGTCGCCGCCAGAGTATTTGGACGGTGATTGAACAAATTGCGAAAGAAGATTTGGGGATCATGGTCTCCAGTGCCCCCATTCGTACGGCTGCAGTAGAAGGGAACAAGGTCTTTCAGTGGATTGCCACCTTCAACGAAGGGTCAGTTCAAGACAGTGTTTTCCAAAGCTTCCTCTCTGCAGCGGAGGCCTGGATTATTGCTCAGGCTGCTATGGAAGAAGACGATGACTCCTTTGGGCAAGACGAGGATGATATGGATGACGATATCGATATGGAAGAGGATGATTTCGATGATTGGGATTAGGACGCGATAGGCTCGAAAACCACAATCATCAACGTTAGCTAAGGAGACAATGGCACAATGGCACAATCTATATATAGCGATCGCATCCAAAAAGCAGCCCGGAGTCAGGCGCAATCGCTCCTATCCCAATCAAAGTCATTCCAGAGTATGCCTCGGACTGAGCAAATGAGCATGTATAAAGACCTGGTGCAGGCTCAGTGTAAAGAATTAGCGGAGAAAGATAACGGCACCCTAGCCACCCAGCAGAGCTTATCATCCGCCATGAAGGCCAGCGACGAAATTGATGATAGTCGCCATCTCAATGAGCGCATTGGTAAAGAAACGGGGGAGATGGCCGCTGACTTTATCAGTGACGTTGACTTTCCTCAGTTTGTTGAAGATCTGCTCACTGGTGTGTTTGACGCCAACTTAAATGTGACTGTGACGCAGATGCAGGAGTATCAACGTCTGCTCAAAACGGCGACCAAGTCCCTCAGTAGCTTTGTCAAGAATGTCAGCAACGAAGATGCCTTTGGCTATATGGCCGACAATATGGGGGACCAGTTTAGCTTTATCCAGGATGATCAGGGGCAACCCACCCTTGGGAACGCTGCTGGCCAACAGCTGGATATTGGTGACAACCAGGTCAAAGCCAGAATCATGGACGCCAAGCTGGCGTTAGCCAAAGAACAACGAGCGCTCTTGCGGGAAACCATTTTAATGGGCATTTCTCGACTGGTGGTCGAGCGCGGTACGGTCAAAGCCGCAGTGGTCTTTGATGTCAAAGCTACCGAAAAAATCGACAAGGCTGACCGAGCAGCTGACTCATCTACTACCAAGTCTGGTGGCACCCGTGGCGGTGGTCTCTTCGGGTTCTTCGGCAGACGCAGTTCCAGTACTAGCAAGCGCAGCAAGATCAGTGTGTCCTCTGCCAAGAGTACCGCTACTACCAACATGGCTGCGCAAATTACCGGTTCAGTCGAGCTGGTGTTTAAGTCTGATTACTTTAAGTTAGACAACTTTGCTTCGATGTATGGAGGTGAAGCACCCAAGCCTCAGGGACAACAAGGGATCCCCCCTCAGCAGGGACAATATTTACCCGGTCAATAACCGATGGTTAGTTTCCGTACTCTCGTTTGGTTTGTAATGGCATCGGGTAAGCACCATGGCTCTGGCAACGTTAACCTGGCAAGACACTGACGACGACTATATCTATTTCGATATGGATATCGGAGTGACCAATCGTTACTACCGCTATCACATCGGAGATAAATCGATTCGTCGATTTAATGGTCTTAAACGGTTAGGCGATCCAAAATTTACGTCTTCCCTGATGGGGCCATTACCCAAAGAGAGTTTGGGACGTAAATCATTGGAAATTCCTAAGGAGCAGTTTGATCGAGAACATCACTATATTCAACTCTTTAGTTTTCGTACACCAGAGCTAGATGGTCCAGCCCAGTCTGAAGTTGTTGCGATTCCGGCGGTGGGTTTGCCAGATGAACACGATTCTTTTCGAGGGCAAGATCGCAATGCTGTTTCTCTTAGCTGGGAGGAAGACTCTATGCCGTCTCCACAACCTGAACAGCCTCCGGTGGAGGTGGTTGCTTTTTCCTATAAAGAAGCCCCTCCTGTGGAGGTGGCCATGGCCCTGGGCGGGTTTACTAACCTGATTAAAAAATTTACCCCCCTCGCCAAAAAAGCTGCTTCCGTTGTTACCAGCCCCCAGGCTCAAACAGCGCTAAAACAGGCGGGTAGCTTTCTCACAAAACCTCAAAACCAGCAAATGCTGATGAATGCAGGGACGGCCCT
>JBCCRZ010000050.1:0-16896 GCA_039200855.1 Cyanobacteria bacterium P01_D01_bin.44
CGCTGACCAGCCTGCGGTACAGCGGGTCTTTGCCCAAATGCTCAATACCCAAGGGGGGTTGCAGCTGAGTCTGGGGCAAGCCGAAAATGCGTTAGAGAGCTGGCAGCAGGCGGCGACTGTTTATGGGCAAATTGGCGATCAAGATGGGGTGTTGCGATCGCAAATCAACCAGGCCCATGCGCTATACAGCCTTGGCTTTTATCGTCGTACCCAGGAGACCCTAGACCCTATTGTAGTTCAGCTTGACAGTCAACCCGCGTCATCCTTAAAAGTAGTCACTCTGCGACGACTGGGAAATGTATTGCGTTTGCTCGGCAACCATCAGCAGGCGGAGACGATCCTAGAAGAAAGTTTAGCAGTGGCACAAGCCCTGCAATCTGATGAGGAGATAGGCGCAACTCTTTTGAGTTTGGGCAATAACGCGTTAACTCAAGAGCAGTATCCAGCTGCCCTAGAGTATTATCAACAAGCCAAAGGCATTCCCACTTCACCCCAGACGACAGCACTCATCCAACTGGCTGAGCTCAGAACCCGCATAGAGGTCGGCCAGTGGTATGTGGTTGAAGCTTTGGGTGAGCAAATAAAGGCTCAGCTCGATCAGCTGCCCCCCAATCGCACTGTTATCTATGGTTATGTCAGCCTGGGTCGCAGCCTGATGCGTCTCAATAAAGCCTACGCGACCCTGGGGGCAGAGATTGCCCAAGCACCTAACTGGCAACCCCCGGCACAGCTTCTGGCAGAGGCGGTACAGCAAGCTCAAGCCATTGGCGATCGGCGGGCAGAGACGTACGCCCTGGGGACCCTGGGCAACATTTACGAAGAAACTCAGCAGTGGAGGGATGCCCAAGGCCTCACAAACCAGGCATTGCGTATCTCTCAGTCAATTAATGCAGCCGACATTTCCTATCAATGGCAGTGGCAACTGGGTAGAATCTTACGCAAACAAGCCAAGACAGAATCTGCCATTGACGCTTATGGTAAAGCGATTGAGACATTGAGTACCCTGCGGGGAGATCTAGTGGCGATTGACTCAGATATCCAGTTTTCTTTTCGCAACAACGTTGAGCCGGTTTATCGAGAATTTGTAGATTTGCTGCTGCAGCCGGACCAGGCAATCAGTCAGGCGAGATTATCAAAGGCACGGGATGTGGTTGAATCGCTGCAGCTAGCCGAGCTGGACAACTTTTTTAAGGAAGCCTGCCTCGATATCAAACCCATCGATATTGAGAGCATTGATCAACAGGCCGCGATTTTTTATCCAGTGATCTTAGGCAATCGTTTGGATGTGATTCTGCGGTTGCCGCAGCAGCCTCTGCAGTACTACTCCACCCCGTTGCCCCAGGAGAGATTGGAGTTTATTATCGAAGAGTTTAGAAAGCGCTTGGTGATCCGCAGTCGCAGGGAGTATCTGCCGCTTGGGCAACAGCTTTACGATTGGATCGTCCGCCCATTGGAACCCCAACTCAAAGCCAGCGACGTGAAAACCCTGGCGTTTGTCTTAGACGGGGCGCTGAAAAATATCCCAATGGCAGCACTGCACGACGGTGAGCACTTTTTGGTCGAGGATTATGGGATTGCGCTCACGCCGGGGCTCAAGCTTTTAGATCCTAAGCCGTTGCCAAGACGAGATCTGAAAGTACTGGCTGCTGGCATCTCTGAGGGGCGCGGTGGGTTTGCCCCGCTCTCCTATGTGGCCTCAGAGATTGAGGCGATTGAGACAGCGGTGGCTGGGGGTAAAACACTTTTGAATCAGGCCTTTACCCGTGACTCTCTCAAAACTGAGCTACAGGAGACGGCTTTCCCAATTATTCACATTGCCACCCATGGGCAATTTAGCTCTCGCTCCGAAGAGACCTTTATTTTAGCCTGGGATGATCGGATCAATGTGACAGAGCTGCATCGCACGCTGCAAGGCCAGCCGGCTCAGGAGAAAGACCCGATCGAGTTGTTGGTGCTCAGTGCTTGTGAGACTGCGGCCAGTGATAAAAGAGCCGGGTTAGGGTTGGCAGGCACTGCGGTGAGGGCCGGGGCGCGCAGTACATTGGCAACGCTTTGGTCGGTGAATGATGAGGCTACCTCAGACTTGATCGATCAGTTTTATCAGCAGCTCGATCAGCCAAATACAACGCGGGCTGAGGCGTTACGACAGGCCCAGCTTAGCTTGCTCAATAATCGGAAGTATCGACATCCGATTTACTGGTCAGCCTATGTGTTGCTGGGGAATTGGCTGTAGGGGTTGGTGAGTGTGCTGGGCTGGGGAGTGTGCTGCGCTGGTGAATGGGTGAATGGGTGAATATACCTGACGGTAGCACCACCTTACCATCTCACTATCTCACTCCATCTCACCATCTCACCATCTCTACCGATCTTTGATCGCCTGCCTGTCATTCAGGTTGTCGGGGGGATATAGAACAACCTGATCGCCTGACTGCAGCCCAGATTCAACAACGGCTTCGAGGGTATTACGCTGGTTGATGGTGACCTCATGTTGTTGAGCCTGGCCTTGCTGAGCGACGAAAACACACCAGGTTTGCTGACAGCGAAAGAGGGCGCTGACGGGGACTTTGAGCACATCGTCTGAGGACCAAACCACAATCTGGGTGTCAACACGGTAGCCGTCGCCCAGGCGGGTGGGGGGCGCTGACCAATCAGCGATGACGTTAACCCGCTGCTCTTCGACGCCGAGGGCAGAGACTTCGGTGAAGGCGGAGGGTTCTACGTATCGAATGGTGGCCGAGGGGGGGATACCTGTGCCCTGTTGTTCTAGAGTGACTTGATCGCCAGGTTGGACCTGCACGGCATCGGTGGAGAGAATGTCGATGACCAGTTCTGAATCAGTCGGATCACCCATTTCTACCAGAGGCGCACCGGCTTGCACAAAGTCGGCGCTTTCTTGATAGAGGCGCAGTACTTTACCGGCGGCAGGGGCGACAATGTTGGTGCGCTGGGCCTGATCGGCTAAATTGGCCAGCTCGGCTTCGACGCCCATGATTTGAGCCCGGTAGGCATCCAGTAAATAATCGGGGTCGCTGCGTTCTGCCTGGAGCACGGTGAGGGCGTCTGCGGCGGCCTGGGCGTCTGCGATCGCACCCTCCAATCGCTCCTGGGCAGCCTCAAGCTCTTGCTGACGGCGGGTTTCGGTGAGCTGATCGGTTTCTAACTGCTGACGGGAGATGGCCCCAGCGGTAAATAGGGATTGTGATCGCGACCGGTCTCGGCTGGCTTGAGCGAGATCGGCCTGGGCCTGGGTGACCTGGGCCTGGGCGGCTTGTCGATCGGCTTGGGCGGATTGAATTCTGGCCTGGGCCTGGTCGAGGGCGGCTGTTTTGGGTCGCTGGGTTTCGACCCCGGCCAGCTCTGCCTGGAGCTGTTGCAAACGACCCTGGGCTGAGCGCACTTCGCTGTCGTAGGGCAGCGGGTCGAGCTGGGCAACGAGGGTATCTTTTTCGACCGTATCCCCGGTGTCGAGGTCAATCCGGGCAAGACGTCCGGCGACAGGGGCGGAGACCACATAGCGATCGCGGACGCGGGTTTTGCCTTCGGCGGCGAGGGTGACCTGGAGGGGGCCGCGTTCGACGGTGGCGAGGTCAACGGCGATGGGGGTGGGGCGGAGCAGCCAGGCGATCAGGAGGATGCCGCCGAGACCGGCGAGGAAGTAGGGCCAGGGTTTGGGGAGCTTTAGTTTTCGGGTTCCACTGCGACCCGAGGGTGGGGCAGGGGGACCAGGGGGAGCAGCGGGGGCAGGGGAAGATGGGGAGGACGGGGGAGATGGGGGTGTTGAGGAGGGAGCCTCGGTTTGGAAAGGGATAGATTGGTTTTCCATGGGGGTCTCCTTATTCTCGGGTCTTGAGGACGGCAATCAGATCAAGATGGTTGAGCTGGCGGCGGATGAGCCAGCCGGATGCGATCGCAGATGCCCCAATCATGGTCAGGGCAAAGGTATAGGTAGGGCGGGTAATCACCAGAG
Organism: Cyanobacteria bacterium P01_D01_bin.44; assembly: GCA_039200855.1. GTDB lineage: Bacteria > Cyanobacteriota > Cyanobacteriia > Phormidesmidales > Phormidesmidaceae > SIO4C1. Next base: position 3,968 of record JBCCRZ010000050.1, read on the forward strand.
GTAGGCGATAGAGTTCGGTATCGTAGGCTGAGATCATCAGGGCAATCAGGGCCAGGCCAATGCCCATGCCGATGGGGATTGCAAACAATAGCAAAATTGCCTGCTCGCCCAGCAAAATCACGGCAATTTCGTCCTGGGTGAAACCAATGATGCGTAGGGTGGCCAGCTCTCGGCTGCGCTCTGAGAGGGCGATTCGGGCGGCGTTGTAGATCACGCCAAAGGCAATGATGCAGGCGAACAGGGTAATCACGGCGGTAAAGATACCCAGGCTGGCAGCGATGGTTTCCTCAAAACGATCGATGGCGTTTTGCCTGAGGGTGACGCTAGCGATGGCGGGCATCTCTTTGAGGGTTTTGTAGAGGGGCTGTAGCTGGTGCGTATCCACTTTGAGGTAGGCTCCGGAGAGGGTGAACCCTTCTTGCATGACCCGGTTGAGGGCGTGGATATCCATGTAGACGGAAATGCCCACCATTTCATCCACCAGTCCAGAGATGGGCAGTTGCAATGTGGGTCGTTCCTCTTCGAGGACCTCGACAGTGACCGTATCGCCCAGATTTAAATGCAACAGCTCCGCCAGCTTGGAGGTCAGCACTAACCCCTCGGGGGGAAGTTGCAAATATTGCCAGTGGCGATCGATCAGGCGATGGAGCTCAGCACCGGGCGGCACCCCCGTAATCGCGGTGCGATAGGTGCGATGCTCAAACCGCAGTCGCACCGGCACCACCCGAAACGGTTCGATCTGCATCACCCCAGGCAGGTGGGTGAGGTCGTAGCGGGCACGGCTAGACTTGACCTGGTTAAACACCAGGGTGATGTCTTCTCGCTGGACGGTGCGAAACTGCAGGTCAATCAGGTACTGAATGGCATCGCCGGAGTAGCGCCCCACCAGCAAAATTGCTACGGCAAAGGCAATCCCTAGGGCGGAGAGAAACGCCTGAATCGGTCGGCGCTCCAGGTGACGCAGAATGATCCGCCCGGCGGGGGAGAACCATCGCTGTAACCCCATTTTCTCAATCAGGGTGGGGCGAAACTGGGCCGGGGGCTCTGGTCGCATGGCTTCAGCCGGGGGCAGATTGACCGCTTTTTGGACGGCGCTAAAGGTCCCCAGCAGGGCAGCCCCCCAGCTAACCAAAACAGATGTCACCACCAGCCCACCCCCCATTTGGTACCGCAGCACTGGGAAATGGAAATAATTGCCGTAGTTTTGGGTGACCGCGCCGCCAAACCAGCGGCCAATGCCAATCCCTAGGAGTGACCCCAGGGTCATCACCAGGATGACCAGCTTTAGATAGTGCAGCCCAACAGCCTGATTGGTATACCCAAAGGCTTTGAGGACGGCGATTTGATCGCGCTGGGTGTGGATTAGTCGGGCTAGCAACAGGTTCAACAAAAAGGCGGCAATGCCCAAAAATATGGTGGGAATAATCACGGCGGAACCTTGCAGCCCTTTGATTTCGTCGGTGATAAACCGATTAGAAATTTGATCGACTCGAGCGATGGCGCTGAGGCCACCGTAGTCGTCGAGCACCTGGTCGAGGCGGAACAATACATCGTTTTCATTTGTGCCCCGGGCCAGCTTTAGGGTGACATCGTTAAAGGCTCCTTTCATGTCAAAGGCATTGGCCAGGGCGTCTTGCCCCATCCACATCGCCCCAAAACGGCGGTTGTCGGGGAGGATATCCACCCCGCGAATTTCGTAGATATATTCTGGGGACAGGGCCAGCCCGACAATGTGTAGCGACTGCCAGCGTCCATTGATCACGGCCCCTAGCTTGTCGCCGACGGTGAGCTGGTTCTCTCGGGCAAAGGCCTCGCTCACCAGCACCTCTCCGGTGCGACCGGGCTCGATGTAGCGCCCCTGGCGGATGTGCAGCGCATTCAAGCTGGGGGGGTGGGTTTCGGGGATTGAGACCAGTCGCCCGGTGGCGGGTTCATCCAGACCGGGCACATCCAGATTGACGTCTCTGACCACACGGGTTTGCACCTGCTGTACCCCAGGGATCTGCTCGATTTGGGCGGTGAGACTATTGGGAGCCCGCTCTAGCTGGGCAAACACATCGGCAAACCGATATTGGGCATAGTAGGCATCCTGAGAAAGCTGCAGCGACGTATAGGCGCTCATCATGGTGATCAAGCTGGCGATGCCGCAGGCGACGATCAAAACAATGGCGATCGCCTGACCGCGCATTTTCCAGAGATCTCGCCAGAGTTTTTGGTCGATGGCTTTCATGTCACCACTCCAGCGCCGATGGTGAAACTTTGGTGGGGTTGGTGTGAATGGTTGCGATCGCACCGCTGCGCATCGTAATCACTCGGTCGGCCATCGCCGCAATCCCAGCGTTGTGGGTAATCACCACGGTGGTGGTACCAAAGGTTTGGTTAACCCGCTCCAGGGTTTCGAGCACCAGCTTGCCAGTGGTGTAGTCAAGGGCTCCGGTGGGTTCGTCACAGAGCAGGACCTCAGGCCGTTTGGCAATGGCGCGTGCGATCGCCACCCGCTGCTGCTCACCCCCCGACAGCTGCGCCGGGAAATGGTTTAGCCGTTCCCCCAGGCCCACCAAGGTTAGTGCCTCCTCGGGCGACATGGGGTTTTCGGCAATGTCAGTCACCAGGGCGACGTTTTCTCGAGCGGTCAGGCTGGGGATTAGATTATAAAACTGAAAGACAAACCCCACCGCCTCCCGGCGAAAGTGGGTCAGCTGGCGCTCACTGGCGCGGGTGATATCTTGCTGATGAAAGTAAACGTGCCCCCCCGAGGGCACATCCAGCCCCCCCAGGATATTCAGGAGGGTAGATTTGCCACTGCCTGACGGTCCCAGCAGCACCACAAACTCGCGTTCGTACAGCTCTAGCTCGATGGACCGCAGCGCCCGCACCGTCACCTCACCCATCCGATAGGTTTTGCTCACCTGCTCGGCACGAAAGACCGCAAGGGTGGCTACAGCAGAGCGGGTTGGATAGGGAACCAATGGCGGTGCCTCCGAACATCGTCTAGAGCAAGCCTAGAAAATGATCGTGAGGAATCCGTGAGGGTTAGTTTTGATAAACCCCATTGCGCAAGACCAAATCGCGCAGCTGCACCTTAGCGCCGCACTTGGAGCACACCGCTGTGGGGGTATAGTCTGGATTTGAGCCTACTGCCTCCGTTTGCCACTCGATAAAAATCTGCTGACATTGGGGACATTTCACCGAAATCATTCGGGTTGCCATGAATGTATACTGCCGACGACTTAAAGGTGGACTTTTTGTGTGCTTGGTGAGTGCGCTGCGCTGGTGAATAGGTGAGTGCGCTGCGCTGGTGAATAGGTGAATAAGCTTGTCTCACCACCTCACCATCTCACCAAGCGAAGCGCCTCACCACCTCACCTTTCCAGGAAAATGTTCAGTATTTAGCCGTCCAGAGTATAGCACTACCCGCCTGATCGCACGCTATCGAGCTTGTTCACAAACAGATCGCTAAAGAAGGTAATGACGCGACGCTTGCGCAGTTTGATATTGGCATTGAGCGACATCCCTGAGCGCAGCACCAGATCAGTCCCGTTTGAGTTGAGGGTTTGGCTGTCTAGCTCAATCTCCACCGGGAAGCGATAAAACGGGAAAACCTCATCCGGAGGTAGGGCATCGGAGCCAATGCTGAGGATTTTGCCATCCACATCGCCAAACTCGCTATACGGGAAGGCGTCAATCCGTACATCGACGGTTTGGCCGAGTTTGACAAAGCCGATATCTTTGTTGGGCACAAACACCCGAGCCACCAGCTTATCTTCGGGCACAATCTCGAGGATAGGCTCGGTAGAGTTGGCGGCATAGCCGGGTTGGTTTGCCTTGAGGTTAAACACGGTGCCCCCGACCGGGGCGGTCAGCACCTGATATTTGAGGGTTTGCTCTAGCTGGCTGATGCGGCTTTTAATTTCTTGCAGTTGGCCCTCGTTTTGAATCAGCGCCTGACCCAGGGTGCTATCAATTGAGGAGATGCGTTCGCCGTTGCTGCGGATGAGATTATCGAGATTTTGACGAAACTCCCCTTCAGCTCGGTTTCTGATGTTTTGCTGCTCGCTGATCTGGCTATTCATACGGGCAATCTCTTCTCTGAGACTACCGACTCGGGCCTGGCTGCTACTGACTTCTTGATCTTGCTGTAGTCGGCTCAGTCGGGCCACGGCTCCTTCGGCTTCAAGATTTTGCAGGCTGGTCAGGATTTCTTGATTGGTAGCGAGTTCGCTCTGGGCACTGGCCAGGTCAATCTCGGCTTGATTGCGCTGGCCTATTAAGCTGGCAATGCGATCCTGGGCTTCGGCTTTTTGGCTGATCATGTTGCCCCGCGCGGTTTGCACAGCCGCCTGCTGAGCCAGTGATAAGCCACTGATGTCACCATCTAACTGGGCTTGGTAAACCCGATTACTGGTAGCCAGGGTATTCCTTTCTCGCAGGCGCTGATCAAGATCGCCCGCGACGCCGTCCGGAATACCGGTGATGTCACCCCCGGTGCGCTGCGCGCGATAGTATTCATTCTCGGCGGTGAGCTGCTGCCGAATCTCACGCAGAGAGTTTAACTCTGCTTGGGCGGCTTCCTGGTCAAAGGTGACTAAGAGTTCGCCCTGATCGACATACTCGCCTTCTTTAACGTGGATTTCGTCAATGACGCCGCCGCTGGGGGCTTGGACTGGCTGCACGACGCCCTCGGGTTCTAACTTGCCCTGGGCTGGGATGGTTTCTTCGACCTTGGCGAGGCAGGCCCAGGTGACGCTGGCGGTGGTCACCCCTAAGATCGTCCAGACGATGGCCCGCGACCAGACGGGCGACTGTCGCAAAATGACCGGCTGACCAAAGGGCTTTTTGTAAGCCTTAAACTGGCCCTCTTGCAGGTCTGCAGTGGGGGCATGGCCGTTGCCATTCGTGCCGTTGCCATTCGTGCCGTTTTGGCTAACGCCGTTCTGGCTGACGCCATTCTGATTGGTTCGAAAAATCATAGTGGCTAACCGTTCCCTTGTTGTTGATGTAAGCAGTAGTAGCGGCCCTTGAGTGCAATCAACTCTTCATGGGTACCGTCCTCGACGATAGCCCCTTTGTCCATCACTACAATCTTATCGGCATTGCGCAGGGCACCCAGTCGGTGAGTGATAAAAAACACGGTGCGACCCTTGGCCCACTTCATCAGGTTAATCGACACCTGGGCCTCGGTATCAAAGTCAAGGGCACTGGTGGCCTCGTCCAAGATCAGCAGCCGTGGGTTTTGCAAGATGGTGCGGGCGATCGCAATCCGCTGGCGCTGTCCCCCGGAGAGTGACGACCCCCGCTCCCCGACTCGGGTGTTATAGCCGATGCCGGTATCCATAATGAAATCGTGAGCACAGGCGATTTTAGCGGCTTCGATAATGTCGTCGGTCTCGGCCTCAGGGTTAGTGAGGGCGATATTTTCTTGAATGGTGCCCTCAAACAGGAGCGGATCCTGCGGGACGATCCCAATTTGGCGACGCAGCGAGTAAAGCTCCACCTTGTTGATGTCGTAGTTATCGATCAAGATGCGCCCCGAGGCCGGATGATAAAGCCGCGGCAGCAGTTTCATCATCGTACTTTTACCCGAACCACTCTGGCCGACGATGCCGACAAACTGACCAGCCGGAAACTCCATGTTGACGTTGATCAGCTGCATGGGACCCGAGGCCCCAAATCGGAACGCCACGTTTTCATAGCGCACGTTGCCAGTGACCTCAGGCATAGGGATCTGGCTACGCTGCTCGGCCTCTTGCTCTTGGGGATGGTCCAAGATGTCGCTGAGGCGTTCCAGGGACAGGGCGGTCTCCTGGAAATTTTGCCAGAGCTGGGTCAGGCGCAGCAGCGGCTGGGTCACATAGCCCGAAATAATCCGGAAGGCGATCAGGCCCCCCAAGGTCAGCTGGCCGTCCAGCACCAGGAAGGCCCCAAACCAGAGGACCAGCAGCGCAGATAGTTTGTTAAGAAAGTTACTGGCCGACCCCGCTGTGGTGGAGGTGAGCACCGTCTTAAAGCCGTCGCTGACGTAGCGACTGTAGCGCTCTTGCCATTTCCAGCGGGTATTGAGTTCGATATTTTGGGCTTTGACCGTTTGAATACCAGATAGGGCCTCGACCAAGAAGGATTGGGTTCTCGCGTTTTGCTCGGCCTTGGCCCGCAGCTGTTTGCGCACAATCGGCGAAACGAAGAAGGTCAGGATCACAAAGAGGGGAATCGTCGCCAGGGTGACCAGGGTGAGCATGGGGCTGTAGAACAGCATCACCACAATATAAAGCAGTGAGAAGACGGCATCGAGCACCACCGTCAGGGCCGTACCCGTCAAGAACTGACGAATGTTTTCGAGCTCGTTGACCCGGCTAGACAGCTCCCCCACCGGGCGACGGTCAAAGTATTTGAGCGGCAACCGCAGCAGGTGGTCAATGGTCTGGGAGGCCAGGGTCATGTCGATGCGGTTGGTGGTATCGACAAACAGATAGGTTCGCAGACTGCCCAGGATGGCCTCAAAAATGGCAACCACCACCAAGAAAAAGCCCAGTACGTGCAGCGTATCGGTGCTGTTGCCCACAATCACCTTGTCGATGATCACCTGGATCATCAGCGGGTTGGCCAGGCTAAAGACCTGATAAAAGAGCGAGGCCACAAAGACCTCGAACAAGATCCACTTATATTTTTTGAGGGAGGGGGTAAACCAGGACAGGCCAAAGCGCTGCTGGGGCGTCTCTGCCGTCGGTTCGAGCATCAAGATTTCGCCCTCAGCCCCCCAGATTTCTTCAAAGGCCTGGGGAGAATGGGTGATAATCCGGCGTTCTTCGGGGGAGCCGATGATGTACTGCTTGGGGGTGGTGTCGTAGACCACCGCAAAGCTATCGCGCCAGCGGATCAGGGCGAGCTTAGGGAGGCGACCAATCGCCCCAGCTGGCACCTTCGCCAGCTGGGGCTTGAGGCCGAGCAGATCGGCCACCGCACCACAGGCGGGCAGGGAGAGCTTGCCCAATCGCTCGTGCTGATTGGTCAGTACCCGGCGCACCACGTCGCGCTTAAAGGGCATGTTAAAGTGCTGGGCCAGCATCTCAAAGCAGGCCACCGACGCCTCGATTTCGCCCCTGGCCCGGATGTGTGGATACTCCTTTGCCTTGCTCTCTAAGGGTTCAGCTACTAACGACGCGGGTTCGCTGGTGGCGTAGGGGATCTGGCTGTAGTTATCAACCTGCTTAGGCTCTAACATCTCAGCCAGGGTGGGGCCATCGTCCATGGAGGCCTCAAAGGCATCGGCGGGGATGCCGACCAGGCGAGCGCCGTTGGGGGTAAGGACGTTAATGGGTTTGGGGTCAATATCGAGGGCTAACATGTTGCCAATGTCATAGCCCGATAGTTTGCCCTGGCTCAAAAACCAGGCATATTCCGTGGGCAGCTGCCCACGACCGACCTGACCCTCGGGCACGTGTTGCACCGTCGGCCCCATCATCGAAACTTTTTGGATTAGTTTGCCGAGTTCGCTGACGCTGCGGGCTTGGCCTTTGATCTGTTGACTAAAGATGTCGAATAGCTCTGCCAGGTAACAGCGGTCCTGGATAACTTTGGCAAAGTCAGGATAGGTCGAAAAGAGTTTGGGAAATTCGTTGGCCGGAATGGTCACGGCGACGATTTCGGTGGATGCGATCGCACTTTCGCAGGCAACCCCTCTAACCAAGCCCGCAAACCCGATGGCATCCCCACTGGATAACCGAGCCAGGGTGAGTGGGCTCTGACTGTAGGGATCGTAGCCCAGGAGGCGAGCCCGCCCCTCCATGATCACCACGATCTGATAGGGCAAGGTTTCACGCCGTGCAATGGGTTGACCGATGCGATAGCGCAGCAGTTGGCTTTTGCTAGCCAGCGACTCGACCTCGCGGGGCGGCAGTCGCTTAAAGGGGGCAATCGTCCCCAAAAACTGATCAATAGAAATATTCGTATAAGTCATGAATCCGCTGTAGAAACCGCCGTCTGAACTAAGGGCTGCACCACTGTTTGCTGTAGCTGCTGCTGCAGCCAGTTTTGAAAAAGCTCATCCATGAGCCGTTTTCGAGTTGGATCATCCAGCTGAGCCGGCATAAACTTTTCGAGGCGAGCGATCACAAACCACTCTCCAATCGGGGTCGGTGCCCAAAGCTGACCAGGGGTGCTGACCTGCAACATCCGGGCCAGCATCGGATGGGGCACACTCAGCTCAACCGGGCCAATCAAGCCGCCGGTTTGAGCCTCCTGCCCTTCCGAAAATTCGCGGGCTAGATCGGCAAATTTAGCCTCATCGTCGTGGAGACGAAAATACAGTTCCTGGGCCAGGCTAGCATCTTGAGTCCTGATCAGCGAATAGAGCACCCGATCGAGCTTGTCTTTGCGCTGCAAAAAATAGGACTCAATCTGATTGCCCCAGGCATTTTCTTGGAACCGGGCCAGCCTGACCTCTTTCAAGGCGATAGTCGTGAGCTGCGCTTGATTGACATTGCGCTGCTGCATCCAGCCTTGGAGCTGATCTTGGGTAAAAATCTGCTGCTGTTTGCAAAAGGCCTCTATGGCTTCTTGGGGCTCACACTCAATGGAGCCAATGGATTCCTCAATGAGAAATTCTTGCACCAGCCTGGGTAACAGCTGATAACGCTGTAACCGCTCTAGAAGCTCAGAGGCTTCTAGCTGTGATTGACCTATCTGCAAAACTGCTGCCATGTGTTGGAGTGACCCTTACAAAATATGATTAACACTTTTTAATATTCAGGACGGTTGAGGCTCGGATTTTATAGTCGTCTGAGACGAATGCTTGCCTTAGAACAGGTTTCCCATCAATTTACGTTGACGTAACTTTTATCAAATTATCCTGTAATCTCCCAGATCCGTACCCCATATTTAGAGTCTCTCAATGATTCTTCCTAAAACAAGCAACTGAATCACATCCAGAATTTGAGACACCCCCAGCAAAACTTGAGTTTTCTAAAATTTAGGCTTTAGCACAGTAGAAAGGGGGCAAGCTGCCAAGAATGTGGGCAAATAAACATCCCAAAGTCAGATGCCTTTGACCCCACAACTCGGATTTCACAACTCAGACGATTTTGGAACTCCTAAGTCGTTTTAGGAAAAAATCGGGAAGATTCAGGGTATATCAATTTACAAACCTTGAGAGGTCAATCCCTGCAAAATTGGCTGTTAAGCTTCGAAATGGTTACACGGGTAAAGCTGACTCAATAAATCTACAGGTTTCGGCTAAACCGCTCTAGCTAGGTGTAACAGCTTTTAAAGGTTAGCCCAACCTAATTAAGCCTATCGATAAAGTTTTCATAAACCAATCTTTACCTGAGCTCCGTAGTATTCAGGACGGGCTTAAACAGCTCAGCGCTTTACGCAGGTCCAATGGGCCTGCGTCAGGGAATCAGGCGAGTTCGTTTTTGCATGTTCATTTTTTCGGGTTGCGCTCATGGGGAAGGTACGTTGACGTAATCGAGAGACGGTTCGCGTTGTCAAAGGGCTTCATAGCTTGCACGAGTCTCGCACAGCCAGCGTACTAGGCGGCTTAACAACCTTAAGTTCTCAAAATTGACCCCTCGTCCAGTCCCCCTGCCACCTGATGGGATTAAGTCGTCATGTCTGAAAATCAAGGTCGGTTTGCCGTAACGCAGCCCCAGGTGGCGACTTCTCAGGCTGCCAGTTCCATTTTGGTGTGGCAAGTCTGGCAACTGAGGTGTAGCCGCCCGGGCGGGCGGGGTCTTTGTGAGTTGGAAACGTAAAAGTCATTATGGAGTTCACATGGCAGATTTTTTAGAGAGAGTCGGGGGTGTAACGAGCAATGTGGGGGCTGAGATTGTCGCCTTTGATGCGACCACCGATTTGTTATTTGTGGTCAGTGGCGAGACTGAGCTTGAGGTGATTAGCCTGACCAACCCTGAAGCGCCTGTTTTGTTAGATTCGCTGGATGTGTCTACGCTGTTTACCGGCCCGATTGGCGGCATCAACAGTGTGGCTGTGTCGGATGGGGTGGTTGCGATCGCGGTTGAGGCAGATCCTCAAACCGATAACGGTTTTGTTGCCATTGCCGAGATTGCTGCCTTTGCACCGGTTCCCCTCAGCACCCTCAGATTTAACCTTGTGGAAGTGGGGGCCCTGCCCGACAACATCGTTTTCAGCCCAGACGGCACCCAGCTGCTCACCGCCAACGAGGGTGAACCTGATGACGGCGTCGATCCGAACGGCTCTATTAGCATTATTGACCTGTCCGGTGGCGCTGCCAGCGTCACCCAAGACAGCGTCACCACCCTGGGGTTTGAAGCCTTCAACGGTCGTGAAGCCGATCTGCGCGCTGACGGGGTTCGCATCTTCCCCGATGCCAGTGCGGCTCAAGACTTTGAGCCTGAATTCATTGCTGTTTCCCCCGATGGCTCCCAGGCATTTGTCACCCTGCAAGAAAACAACGGGCTGGCGGTAGTCAACCTGGAAACCAGCGAAGTTGAAGGGATTGTTCCCCTGGGGTTGAAAGACTTTAGTCAGGGATTGCCGAATCTGACGACGTTTGATATTACCGATCGCGGTGACATCACCAACGGTGGCGACCCGCTCACCACCGCTGAGGGTGAGACCGTTGAGCTAGGGGGGTTCTCAGGGCTATGGTTCGATGGGGTGGCTGAGAACGGCAACCTGAAATTTCTGGCCGTTCCTGACCGGGGGCCGAACGGAGAAGTCACTGAAAATGACGAACGTCCCTTCCTGCTGCCCGACTATCAGGCCCGTGTCGTTTCTCTGGAACTCAACGAAACCACAGGCGAAGTGACGATTACCGATGAATTGCGACTGCAACAAAGCGATGGAACGCCCATCACAGGGTTGCCCAATATTCCCAATGTCGACCGTCAGGCGGTTGATGCCTTGGGTGAGCCAGTCGACTTAGACAGCTTGACAGAGATTGACGCGGCGGACTTTGGCGCAGACTACGATCCGCTGGGGGCAGACCTGGAGGGGATTGTCCGTAATCCAGCCGATGATACCTTCTGGATGGTAGATGAGTATCGTCCAGCGATTTACCACTTCAACACGGACGGGACCCTAATCAACCGATTTGTGCCTGAGGGTACGGTTAACCAAGCCAACCAGGCGAATCCAGGGGCCGATTTTGCTGAGGGCACCTTTGGGACTGAGACCCTGCCAACGGCCTACCTCAACCGCCGGGCTAACCGCGGCTTTGAGGGCATGGCTCTGGATACCGACGAGGGGATTCTCTATGCCTTTATCCAGACCCCGTTGAGTAACCCGACCCGTGACGACGGTGACAACTCCAGCGTGATTCGGATGATTGGTATTGACCCGACCGCAGGTGAGCCGATTGCCGAGTATGCTTACCTGCTGCAAAAGCCAGATGTGGGGAACAACGTCGATAAAATTGGCGACGCGGTTTACGCAGGCGATGGCAAATTCTTTGTGATGGAGCGAGACTCTTCCCTGGAGCCCACCGCGCAGAAGTTTGTGTTTGAGGTCGATCTCAAGGGCGCAACTAACGTTCTTGGCAAGGACTTTGGCGATGCAACCCTGGAGCAACAGACACCGGACGATTTGGTGGCGGCGGGCATTCAGCCAGTGAATAAGACAAAGGTGACCAATCTGCCCTCCATTGGCTATCTGCCCTCTGACAAACCAGAAGGGTTGACGCTGTTGCCCGATGGCCGTTTGGCGGTGCTCAACGACAATGACTTTGGGTTGGTGCCCGGCGCAGAGGCTGTGCAGCTTGGTTTGATTGACTTTGAGGGCAGCAACGGGCTGGATGCCAGTGACGAAGACGGTGGCATCAACATTCAAAATCAGCCGGTGTTTGGCCTGTTTATGCCTGACTCGATTGCCGCTTTTGAAGTGGACGGTCAGACTTTTTATGTGACAGCGAATGAAGGCGATGACCGGGGCGACGCCGACGAAGATGAGCGCGGTGATGCGATTCGAGTGGGTGACCTGGCGGATGTGACTTCCTTCGGGCGAACGGGGCTGGCACTGGATGAAAGCTTTGCCCCCAGTCTGGCAGAAGATGAGAATTTGGGTCGCCTGACGATCTCTTCTATTGATGGGGATGTGGACGGTGATGGCGACCTGGATCAGATTGTCTCCTATGGTGGACGGTCCTTCTCAATCTGGGATGAAAATGGCAACCAGGTCTTTGACAGCGGCGATCAGATTGCCCAGATTACGGCGGAGCTGACGCCTGAGCTGTTCAATGCCGATGACGGTGACCCAGCTGAGTTTGACACTCGCTCAGATAACAAAGGGGCCGAGCCAGAAGCCATCACCGTGGGTGAAATTGGCGGACGGCCTTTTGCCTTTGTGGGGTTAGAGCGGGCTGGCGGCGGCGTTCTGGTTTATGACCTCAGCGACCCCACCAACCCTGAATTTGTGCAATATGCCCGCAGCGACGAGGATATTGCCCCAGAAGGGCTTGCTTTTATCTCAGCGGGAGATAGCCCCAGCGGTCAGCCACTGCTTGCGATCGCAAACGAAGTCTCTAGCACCGTAGCTATCTACGAAACCAATATCCCAGCCGCGACGATCTCTGAGATTCAAGGTGCAGGGCATTTATCACCCTTGGTGGGTGAGCTGGTGCAGACTGAGGGCATTGTCACCGCGGTCGATTTTAGAGGGTTTTATGTGCAGTCTGCGGTGGACGATGGCGATACTGCCACCTCAGAAGGTCTGTTTATCTCGACCAGCGATAGCCCCACCGTCAGCATTGGCGACGAGGTCCGTTTGTTTGGAGAAGTCATCGAAGACATTCCTGGCCGGGCCGATACGGGCAATCTCTCGATCACTCAGATGAGTGACCCAGACGTGTTGGTGCTCTCCTCAGGCAACGACCTGCCAGCGGCGGTGGTGATCGGCCAGAGTGGTCGGGTTCCCCCAACTGAGACGGTGATCAGTGAGGATGAACTGCCGGTCAA
>JBCCRZ010000051.1:0-16471 GCA_039200855.1 Cyanobacteria bacterium P01_D01_bin.44
CCTGGTCTTAAGCGAATACCCAGATGGCACTCCTCCAGATCGCGGCCATTTTCCCCGGCGTAATCGCATCATTGCGGGCTTGAGTCGAGCCATCTTAGTGACCGAAGCCCCTGAGCGCTCAGGCGCTCTGATCACGGCTTACCTGGCCAATGACTACGGTCGAGAGGTGTATGCCCTCCCCGGTAGCCTTGACAACTCCAGTAGTCGTGGGTGCCTAAAACTGATTAACCAGGGTAGCCAAATGATTTTGGACGAATACCATCTATTGGAATCACTGGGCGGGCTCCCAGTCGTGACAGTGTCAGGGGCGACTTCGCCAGTACCCGAGACAGAGCAACTCACACTAGATGCCGTGCCCGTCGCGGTACCGCCGTTGCCACCAAAGCTGCCACCTGATTTACAAGTTGTGTTTGAGGCGATCTCTGACGAACCACTGACCTTAGATAACCTCGTCCAACAGACCCAACTCGAAACTGGCAAGTTGTTAGGCACCCTGGTGCAGCTAGAGCTACAGGGTTTGGTGATACAGCTGCCGGGGATGCGCTACCAGCGACAAAATTAAGACGGCAGTGCGGTTCCTACTACCCACTAACCACTACCCATTACCCACTACGACAGCGTCGTGTCTTCCAACGAAGGCTCGATCTGTAATCGCTGCTTAAAATCGTCGATAAAGAATTCTACCAGCGTCACCCCAAACTCGATCATGTCACCATTCCTAAGGCGTCTGCGAGATTGGGGGGGGAGTCGTCGTCGATTGAGGCGAGTGCCCTGACGGCTACCCAAGTCCATGACGTAAAACCCTTGGTTGCGCTGGTAGCCAATCACCGCATGCCCCGGAGCCACATTTCTGTGCTCTAGCAAGATGGCACAGTGGGGGTCGTTGCCAATCAGCCAGCTACTGCCCACAGTGGTCAGCGCTAATCTGGGATAGTGGCTGGTGTTTGAGCCGAGAAACACGGCCTGGGGGGCCACAATGCCGTGGATGTAAAGATGGGTCAGCTGACAGCGGTTTTGGACGGTCAGCATTGGGTCCATCACCTTTGAGATCGCGTCAAAATCGTAGTTGAAATTATTAAAGAGGGCATCCAGAAAAACAGGATGACTTTTTTCTAATGTGTCCTTTTGCTTGACAGAAGTGTATGACTTCTCAAGTGCTTCACGGACAATCTCTGAAGGGAGCATGAATAAAAAATTGCCCAAACTAACAGCAAGTAGCCCGATCGGACTAGGTTGACTGTCACCCTAATTAACAAATTGGCTCCATCGCTCAGGGCACTCAGTTGAGTGACACCCATTCGCGCTAAAAGCGATGATAGCTAGGTTGGCCCATCGCCCAGGCCACCCAGTTTAGTGACACCATCAGCGATAAAAGCGTCGATGGCCATCGATCCATCGGAATGCACCTGAGTTAGATTCTAATCAACTCTAATTTACATTGCCCACGGAGCGATGACACCCAGTGAGCAATGTAATCAGAAATTGTGAGATAAAAGGTTCAAATAAGGTGTTGGGTAGATAGAGGATGAGATAAAACGCGAATAAAAAGTTCAGTATAACTACGCATTATTAATAACCGTAGATTGAGCGCACCGTAAGCGTAGTCTAGCTGCTATTTACAGAGTCTTTATAAGACCCCGATCAGTGTTAAATTCTGCTCAGGTTAGTCAATTTTCGCCTGATTGCCCCAAGGGGGCTGATGACACTAGATTGACGGATAGATGTTGTTAGTAAAGGACGGATCGGCGGATGAGAATTTGCTATCTGTCCGCCATCCTTCTCACAGGTATCCGCCATCTTGCTTAAGGGATCTTGCCCTTAAAAAGTATCAGAAACTACATATTAACTTCGGCTGGGCTTTGGCTCCAGTTGATCAGTTGGGGATAAAGGTCAGTCCGGGTATGAAAGCGATTTTGGGCATGCTTTGCTAGATCAGCAAGGCGCACAAGGGGCCAATATTGACCAACACTGTGAACATACTGTGAATCGTAATGCGATGAGTGCCAAGCCACCGCTGGAGCATATTCCAGCTGCCTATAGTGCCCTGATATTGAAGGGGGTGCAGCCATTGTTGCCCCTTTGGATGCAGTGGCAAACCAATTTACAAGAGATTGAAGCGCGCCGTGCAGAAACTTTAGTTGAGCTGTTTGAGGCGTTTCAATCGGGCAAAGCTCGGTTTTTAATTGCCTTTCGGCACCCGAGCCCAGAGGATGCCTACTGTCTGGCCCGGCTGCTCTGGCAGATTGTGCCCACCACTGCCCAGAAAATGGGCGTTAGGCTACCAGGCCCTGTGCATGCTCACTTTATCTATGACCGGGGCATTCCCCTTTGGGCTGGCCAATGGATTAGCTGGCTATATTCCCACCTGGGGGGGACCTCAATTCAGCGGGGAAAACTGGACCTGGTGGCCCTGCGGGCTGCCCGTGATCTGTTCGCCAATGGTGAGTTTCCGATGGCGGCTGCTCCGGAAGGTGGCAATAATGGCCATAACGAAATTGTCAGCCCCCTCGAACCTGGGATTGCTCAGCTGGGGTTTTGGTGTGTAGATGATCTGCAAAAAACAGGGCGAGATGAGCAAGTGGTGATCGTGCCGCTCGGCATACAGTATCGCTATCTGACCCCACCCTGGACAGCCGTTGAGGGCTTGCTGAGTGAGTTAGAGCAAGCCAGTGGCCTGTCTCAGTTAGTCGAGATCACGTCAGATGACATATTAACGGCCCCGCTGCCTAATATCGGGCTAACTCAGGCAAAGACCGCTGAGCTTTACAGCCGTCTGTATCGACTGGCAACTCATTTGCTATCGCTGATGGAAGGGTACTATCAGAAATTTTATGGGGTCTCCCTTGTGGACAATGGCCCTGCGCAGCAGGATGCAGAAACGTCTGCCACCGCCCTGCCCCCCAATGCAAAACTGGCGGAGCGATTACAGGCTCTGTTGGATGTAGCGCTCCAGGTGGCTGAGGACTATTTTGGCATACTCCCCAAGGGCTCGGTGATCGATCGCTGTCGCCGCCTGGAGCAGGCAGGATGGGAGCGCATTTTTCGAGAAGATTTGAAAGATCGGGTACTGCCGCCAGTGGAGCGAGGTCTGGCCGACCGTATTGCCGAAGAAGCCGATCTGCGAATGTGGCACATGCGCATTGTCGAAAGCTTTGTGGCGGTAACCGGGCGCTATGTGCTTGAGAAACCGACGGCTGAGCGCTTTGCTGAGACGGTCTTGCTGATGCGCGATATGATTGCCCGCATCCAAGGCAAAAATCCCTTTCCTCGCCCACAGCTGGGGCAACAACAGGCAATCCTGACCGTGGGCGAGCCCATTTCGGTCAGCGATCGCTGGGCAGATTATAAAAAGAGCCGTCGTCGGGCAGTGGATAGGCTTACCCAAGATTTGCAAACGTCGCTGGAGGGGTTGATTATTCGGGAATAAGCGAAATCCACCTGCCGCCCTGGTTAAGAGATTCGGATAGGGCTTCTAGGGTTTGGACCAGGGCAGTGCCGGTTGTGCCGGAGGAGATTGCTGAGGTCTGGTTTTGCTGCACACACTCGACAAAATGATTGCACAGATTACGCAGCGGTTCCTGCGGGGGGACGGGCAAGGCGAGGGTGGCCATATCCAGGGGGGTAAATTGCTCGGGGGGTTGCCCAAAGTGCCCAGTTTGCAGGGTCAGAGGCCGGGTCGCATTGATTTCATCGAAAATCAGGGTGCCCTGGTCGCCCACGACACAGAGCCGTCGCTGTTTGTCGGGGTTGGCCCAGCCCAGGTGGAGATGGGCCTGAAACCCGCTGGGGTAGCGCAGCCGACACCATACTGTATCGGCTAACCCTTGGGGAAATCGGGGCGGTATGGGGTTAGTTTGCTGCCAGATAAGGCCCTCGGCCTGCACCTGGCTGGGAGCTTCTCCCAGCCAGTGGTTAAATATGGAGATGTCGTGGATAGCAAGATCCCAGAGGGCATCGACATCCTGGCGAACGGGGCCAAGGTGGGTGCGGGTAGCATAGCCGTAGCGAAGGGTGGCAAGCTTGCCCAAGGCGGCTCGACCAGCGACCACCGCTGGGTGAAAGAGATAAGTGTGATCGACCACCAGCTGTCGCTGTTGTTGCTGGGCCAGCTGGCAGAGCGCTGCTGAACTTTGGGTTTCTAACGTTAAAGGTTTTTCGGCGAGGACGTGGAGGTGGGCTTTAAGGGCGGCGGTGATTAGGGGGGCATGGGTGGTGGCTGGGGTTGCGATCGCAACTGCCTCTAGCCCCTCGACCTTTAGCGCACCTTGCCAATCCGTGAGCAGTGCTACATGGCTATCTAACTTAAATCGCCCAGCCACCTCAGCCAGCCTGACCTCAGACGGATCGACCACGGCCTGGACTGAGATTTGAGGGTGGGCCAGGAAATTGCGCAGCAGATGAGTACCCCAGCGACCAAGCCCGAAGAGTACCAGGGAGATTTTTGTCATAGTTTTAGTGAGTGGTGAGTGGTGAGTGGTGGGTGGTGAGTGGTGAGGAAGGTGGGGAAGGGGTGTTTGGTAATATCCCCAAATTTTTCTCCCTCCCCGCGTCTCCGCGTCTCCCCCATCTCCGCGTCTTCCTTCCTCATCTCCCCCATCTCCGCGTCCCCGCATCCCCGCATCCCCGTGTCCCCCTATAATGCCCGCCCAGCCGGTATCTCTAAAAGCGGCTTAAGTTGACTAAACGCGGATTTGGCGGCAACTTGTTCTGCCTGCTTAATCGAGGGGCCTCTGCCCTTGCCCCAGCACTGGTCTCGGTACCAAACTTCGGCATAAAAGCGCTCCGGATCGCCGTGGCGCTGGCTGATTTCTTGGGTGCGATAGACGGGCAGTTGTTTATGCTGAGCCTGGGTGAGTTCCTGGAGGGCAGCTTTGTAATTGTGGCGAGCCGGGTCTTGTTGAATGGCCTGGGTGAGTCGCTCAAAATGGGCATCGAGCCAGGGGCGAATCAGGCTGAGCGTATGGGTGCTTAAGTAGAGAGCCCCAAGCACGGCCTCAAAGGCATCGGCCAGGCGGGAGGCGCGCCCGGCTTTGTCGCTGCTGGCGCTGGCCGATAGCCAAAGATAGCGCTCAAGGCCGTAGCTGTCGGCCAGTGTGGCCAGGGTGCGATCGCTGACGAGCTGCGATCGCACCGCTGCCATTTCGCCGACCTCCATGTTGGGATAGGTTTCTTGCAAAAACTCAGCGGCAGCCAGTCGCAGGGCCGCATCCCCTAAAAACTCAAGCTGCTGATTGTTGTGATCGGGCGAGGTAGAAATATCCACCAGCGACTGATGTAAACGGTTCCACTGGACCAACGACACATCCGAAAGCCCTAATCGACACAGGAAGGACTCTAACGCTTGCCGACGACGCAGATCGATCTGGGATGACATAGGCGATGAAAATAGAAAATAGGAAAGAGTTGGACATAAGCCGGGTTCTGTTCTTGGCTATTAAGCCAAGGGCGGTTATCTATCTAGGATGCCTGTTACCAAGCACCTCAAGCGGTACACCTAAAGCGGAGTTGGAAAAAGGCCAACCGTGACCCCTCCGACCTTGCTCCCAACCGGGGTTTACCGAGCCAGCACCTCACGATGCTGCTGGTGCGCTCTTACCGCACCTTTGCACCCTTACCGACATGATTTTGGATTTTAGATTTTAGATTTTGGGGGTTCAATCCAAAATCCAAAATCGCCAATCCAAAATCGCGCAGGCGGTATGTTTCTGTGGCACTCTCCTCACGGTCACCCGCACTGGGCGTTACCCAGCAAGTTTGGCCTTTTGGGAGCCCGGACTTTCCTCAGACCAGGTCGAGCCTGGGCTGTAACCACCTCGCCAACTCTTTCCCAAGATCTAGTCTAGTGCGTCTGGGGGATGTCTTGGGGGGACGTCTTGGGGGGGCGTTTTAGCGCCGGGCACGCGTTCCAGTAAACGTAGTGTTGACATTTTCAACCCGATTACGGAGCCAATCTAGCAGGATACGCAGCGGTAAAAAGGCAATTTGTCCTTCTAGGTAGACGACATCAAAGCTAAAGGGGAGTAGCAAATTTGTGGCTTGAGACTCACGCTCTACGAGGGCCTTAACGCTGATCCATAGCGTGAGCGAATAAAGGGATTTCCGAGTCAATCGGCTATTACTATCACCAGACTTACCAGCTTTGTCAGAGGCTTCCCTAGGTTTATCAGATTTTTTGTCCCCAGATTGACCGGGCTTGCCGCCCTTTGATTGCCCCATCTGTAACAGGGCAGCAAGCTGCCCAACATCAATCATGGGATTACTTGCTTCTAATCGTTGGGTTTCAGCATTGCGGCTAAAATTTCCCTCGGTGGTTACATCGGTTCTAAGCTGCTGCCCTGGGTTGATGACGCTATAAACTTGGCGTTGAGACAGCTCGATACTGCCAACGGGTAGCATCCGAATGACGCGCTGCCCTTGCTTACTGAAATAGGTAATGGTGCAGCGATCCCAGTCGATATATACCTGATAATCGACTGTGCGATTGTTGACCTCGACTCTCAAAAATTGGATCGGGGGCTTGAGGGGATTTTTACCCTGGGGTCTGACAGCAATGCTAATGTTGCTAGGCAAATCAAAAGTGTCTTCGGGCGACTGCGATTTCTCAAAAATCGCCTTAGGGGTCAGGGTTATCTGTTTATAGGTCGGCATTTTCTTAGGGTCTTTAAATTCCTTGGGAATTTCTCCGCCAGTAGCTTCTGCGAACCGTTTGAATAACTCCGCCATGATGCTGCTATCTTCGACCTTGGCCTGAATCTGATGGACATTAGATTGATGCGATAGTTGCGCATTTGCTTTTTGGTCCAATGTCTCAAGGTCTAACAAGATTTCAATTTGATCTTCTTGCAACTCCTCATAGGAGAGTGCCATCTTGTACAGCACATAGAAGACCACCAACGCATAAATTGTCAGAATCAGGACGTCGTCGTTGCCCATATGAACGGCATTTTTTAAAAGTGCCTATAGGGTACACGTTTTTGTTAGCTCCAGGCGGGAAACTCCCTAGGAAAAAATCGGGTCAATGCAAGGGGGCAAATGAAATGTAACCAACCATGACAAATCTGAGTTTTTTAAGGAGACCTTAAGACCCATCATCCAGGCAGGAAAAATGTGTCATCCTTAGAATAAGGTAAGATTTATCGATAAATTCGGCTTAAATCCAGATATCCAATTCTGAGTTTTTTTAGGAATTGTCACCCCAGCGCTTGTGTACTTGTGTAACACCATAAAAAATCATTCATCAAAAAAATTAAGGAGGGGATTATGCCCCATGCTCGTTTAGTTTTAATTGCCTTAGCCCTTCCGGTTGCCCTCGTTTTGCCAGCTCGGGCGCAAAATGCTGAGCACCTGCAGCGCCTCGAACTGACTGGGACTTGCCCAAATTGCGACTTGATTAATGCTGATTTAAGTACAGGCCATCTGATTGGGGTTGATCTGCGCGGGGCTGATTTGCGGGGCGCTAATTTAACAGACGTCAACTTTGAGGGCGCTGATTTAACCGGTGCAGATCTGCGTGGGGCTAATTTGTCCGGCGCTTATCTGACCAATGCCTCCCTCAATGATACCCAGCTAGACGGGGCTAACCTGTCAGGGGCTACCCTCCGCTACACCGAAGTCACAGGGGCGTCACTCAACGATGTCAACCTGCAAGGGGCGGAGATTCTGGAAACGCCTATTAGTGTGGGTGGTGATTAGGCTTGCTTTAGAAAATGATCAACCTCAAAGCGGGCTGGCATAGAGGGCTGTGCGCCTGGCCGGGTGACTGATAGGGCTGCTACCGCGCTGGCAAAGGTGACCGCGTCTTTTAAGGGACGCCCTTCTGCCAACGCAACTGCTAGCCCGCCGTTGAAGGCATCTCCGGCGGCTACCGTATCAACTGCTTCCACAGGGAAAGCGGGTATCTCAAAGCAGGTTGCCAGGGTGTCGACGACAACTCCCTGTTTGCCTAGTTTCACAATGACGGTGTTGACGCCTCGCTGGCGCAAAACCTGGGCGGCTTGGGCAGCTGTGCTGCGATCGCACACCTCAAACCCCACTAGTTGGGATGCCTCGACCTGATTTGGCGTCAAGATATCGATATGGGCGTAAAAATCAGGCGATAGGGCCGAACGGGCCGGGGCTGGATCCACAATCACGGGCACCCCGGCCTGGTGGGCCAGTTTTGCTGCGGCGACTACCACCGGGTGGGAGATTTCGAACTGGAGTAGCAATGCCTGAGCCTTTGGCAGCTGAGCCGACAAGGCCGATAGCTCCACGTCATCAACACAATGGTTGGCACCGGGCACGACAATAATTTGGTTTTCACTCGTTTGGGCAACGGCAATCAGGGCGACGCCGGAGGGTGCCACTGGGTCAATAGACACGGCGTCTACAGCCACCCCGATTTTCTGAAGCTCCCGACGCAGAGTCTCGCCAAACCCATCTGGGCCGACCCGCCCAATCATTTGGGTGGGAGCTCCCAGTTTGGCAGCAGCTACAGCTTGATTGGCCCCTTTGCCGCCGGGAATAGTTTCAAAGGCTTGACCGATCAGGGTCTCCCCTGGTTTGGGCAGTTGGCTGACACGGGCGACCAAATCCATATTCAGGCTGCCCAGGACCAAAATACTCATGGCTGATTAGACGCTTCAGCTTCCTTTTCCCAGGGGTTGGGAGGGCGATCGCTGCTCCACCCCCACCAGACCGTGTTGCATTCGCAGTGGTAAAACTCTTGCCATTTGCGTTTGTGGTTGTGGGTATAGACCGGAGCACGTCGGTTAATCCAGACAGCTTGGGCGGCACCGCTGAGGGCTCCACAGGTGGGGCAGCAAAATTGAAGGGCATGCACAGCATTTTCGGTCCAAGCAGGTGGGAGGGGCGAAAAGGCTTCCATGGTCATGTCTCCGCAATGGGATGGGATCTTCGAAACGGGTCTTAAAAAGGGGCTTCTTCAATTATGGTGAATTTTGAGTGGAGCGACGATGGTTTGCGATCGCGGATTGTTAAAACTAAACGTTGGAACTGCTGATGAAAGCTGGTTGTTAGAACATTAGCATTCCGGACCCACCTGGCTGAGTCCAGAAAAATGACCTATCAAGAAAAAATGATTATCCTAGTAGGTTAATGCTCTAAAATTCGGTGAATCCAAGCCAGACTTTGAATCAACTGCTACCGCTGACAAAAACAAGACTTACCGCTAAGCGCTATTTTACGCGGCTTAGGCAAGTTGGGGTGGATGTTCATTACGCCACGATTATCGCTCAGGCATTGGCCCGGTTGCGCTGTGAGCAAATCCCTTTGAATGTGTTGCAAAAGCGTGCCCTCCAATTTTACTGGCACGGGGTGATCGGTGCCGGGCTAGTGCGATCTCGCAAAGTTATCCCCTTTCGTAATTTTGTGAAACGTCCTTAAAAACCTAATATTGAACCAAGACGCTCGCTAGGCAGGCAAAACTGTGAAAGCCATTACGTTACTTGGTTCCACTGGCTCAATTGGCACCCAAACCCTTGATATTATTGAGCACCACCCTGATCAGTTTCGTCTGGTGGGGCTCGCCGCTGGTCGCAACGTTGAATTGTTGGCCCAGCAAGTGCGCCAGTTTAAGCCCGAGATTGTGGCCATTTGGGATGCGACCAAAGTGAGTGAGCTGAGGGATGCGATCGCAGATATCGATCCCCAGCCCCAGATTCTCGCCGGGGACGAAGGCATTGTGGAAGTCGCCCGCTACGGAGATGCTGAAGCCGTGGTCACTGGCATTGTGGGCTGCGCCGGACTCTTGCCCACCCTGGCTGCGATTGAGGCCGGTAAAGACATCGCCCTGGCCAACAAAGAAACCCTGATTGCCGGGGGACCAGTGGTGCTGCCCCTGGTCGAAAAGCACCAGGTTAAACTGCTGCCCGCCGATTCAGAACACTCCGCTATTTTCCAATGCTTGCAGGGGGTGCCTGAGGGCGGTCTGCGTCGCATCATTTTGACTGCCTCGGGCGGAGCCTTTCGTGATTGGCCAGTCGAGCAGCTCTCCCAGGTGACCGTCGCCGATGCCATTACCCATCCCAACTGGAGTATGGGGCGCAAAATCACCGTGGACTCCGCTACGATGATGAACAAAGGGCTAGAGGTGATCGAGGCCCACTACCTATTTGGGATGGACTACGACCAAATCGATATCGTCATCCATCCCCAGAGCATCATCCACTCTCTAATCGAAGTGCAAGACACCTCAGTCTTAGCCCAGCTCGGCTGGCCGGACATGCGTCTGCCGCTGCTCTACGCCCTGTCTTGGCCCGAGCGTATTTACACCGATTGGAAGCCGCTGAACCTCGCCCAAGCAGGTGACCTCACCTTTCGTGAACCCGACCATAATAAATACCCCTGCATGGAGCTGGCCTACGCCGCTGGCCGTGCTGGGGGCACTATGACCGCCGTCCTCAATGCCGCCAACGAGCAAGCTGTGGCCCTGTTTTTAGACGAAAAAATCCGCTTTTTAGATATTCCAAAAGTGATCGAGCAAGTTTGCGATCGCCACCGCAACGACCTTACCCAATACCCCACCCTCGACGATATTTTGCACGTTGACCAGTGGGCACGGGCTGAAGTTAAAACCGTTAGCGATACGCTTTTAGAAACGACTGCGGTTTCGCTAGGGTAAGAGAGCAGAGGGTAGAGGATAGAGAGTTAAAAATTCCTTCCCCATCCCCCTCATTTCCCCATTACCCACTACCCACCACTCACTACCCACTACCCACCATGGAAATCGTTATCGTCATCGGTGCCCTCATCGTTTCTGTCCTGGTTTTCACGTGGCTGCTGCGGGTCGTTAAAGCCACGCTGAAAACTGCCTTTTTGGTCGCTGTTATTCTTCTGGGATTACAGCTGTTTTTCGGGATTGGCCCTAGTGTTATCTTGGAGACGATTCAGGGCTGGCTACCCAACATTGGACCGCAAAATGGGTCTAACTAGGCCGCCTCTGGTTGGGTGACAATCGTAGCAAACTGTTTCAAAATACCTGAGACTTTGCAGAAATCATTGTCATTTTGAAGCTCTCATCACCAGCCCAATGCCGACCGCAAGGCCTAAGACCGGGGGCAGCCAGGCAGCCAAAAAGGGGCTGAGGATATCCACCTTGCCCATGGCATCGGTGATGAAACTAAAGATGTAGTACCCAAAGATAATGATTACGCTAATGCCAAAGCTGGTCGCTCTGCCAGTGCGGTGGGGACGAATGCCGATGGCGGAGCCGACGATGCCAAAGACCACACAGACGATAGGTATCGCATATTTTTGCTGAATCCGCAGTTCCCAAAGGCGGATTTTGGGGTCGTCGCCGCTCTGACGCAAGAGTTTGAGATGCTCGCTGGCTTCAGCAATATTCATCTCATTGTCATCTTTGTTGCGGGAGGCCAGATCGAGGGGGGCGCGGGGCAGCTTAAGCTGTTGCTCCTCAAATTTGACGATGTGCCCAAAGGAGCCATCGGGGGAAATGGCGTAGATGGTGCCGTCATTAAACTGCCAAAGGTTGCGCTTAAAATCCCAGGTGGCGGAGTCCGCGCTGACAATTTGGGCGAGCCCGGTTTGGGAAAAGTCTAGAATCGTCAGCCCTTTCATTTCGGTCCCGTCAAATCGGCGGGCGTAAAAAAGCCGACCCAGTTCCTTGGAGCCATCGTCCTCGGCGGTCTGGTATTCCTTATATAGGATATTCCGCTCTTTGAAAGGCAGATCTTCAGAGTTGAGCGCCTGATCGAGCATAATCTTGGCGCGATAGTTGGCAGCGGGGGTAATGACTTCGTTAAAAACAAAGGTTACGCCAGTTACGAAAATGCTCAGAGCCAGGGCTGGGGCAATGATGCGGCGGACGCTGATGCCGCAGCTGCGCAGGGCGGTCATCTCACTATCCGCCGAAAACCGGCTGAAGGTCATCATCGTGGCAAGCAGTGTCGACATTGGGAAGGCAAGGACGATAAACTCTGGCATCCTGAGCACAAAAATCTGCATTGCCAGGGAAACTTGCAAACCGGATTCGGTGACTCGGCGAATCAGATCGAATAATGCCCCCACAGACACCCCAATGGACGAAAATGCGCCGACCCCAAACAGGAAGGGCAGAATCAGCTCTTTCGCAATGTAGCGATCCATGATGGAGATGCGCGGCCACCCAATCGGGCCATCCCCTAGGTCAATATCGGCGGTGTCAGGAGGGGGAGCGCTGGTAGTCATGGTAGTTGAGGGTTAAAGCAAGGAATAGCCTGCAATTTAACGCTTGAGGGGCGCTTAAAGGGCGAACAGCCTAACGCTGAAAGCTTTCGCCTAAGTAATGCTGCCGGACCAGGGGATTGTTATACAGGTCTTCGGCACTGCCATAGGCCAAGATCTGACCTTCGCTCATGATATACGCACGGTCAATAATGCTGAGGGTTTCGCGGACGTTGTGGTCGGTGATCAAGATGCCCATGTTGCGATCGCGCAGCTCACCCACAATGGTTTGAATCTCGGACACTGCAATTGGGTCAACCCCGGCGAAGGGCTCATCTAGAAACAAGAAATTAGGGCCATGGGGGCCGGTGGCCAGCGCCCGAGCGATTTCGGTGCGGCGGCGCTCCCCTCCAGAGACTTGAATGCCTAGGGTATTGGCGATGGTTTCTAACCGAAATTCGTGGAGCAATGACTTGAGTCGCTTGGGCCGCTCATGACGAGGCACCTGGGTTTGCTCCATTACCAGGCGAATATTATCTTTGACGGAGAGATGGCGAAAGATGCTAGCCTCCTGGGCCAGATAGCCAATCCCCAACCTGGCCCGTTCGTTCATGGGCAGATGGGTGATGTCGATGTCGTTTAAGCAAACATTACCGATGTCTGGCTTTTCGAGGCCAGTGGCCATGTAAAAAGTGGTGGTTTTGCCTGCCCCGTTTGGCCCCAGTAACCCCACAATCTCACCCTGGGCCACGGACAAACTAACGTCCCTGACCACCTGGCGTCGGCCATAGGTTTTCTGAACATTCTCTAGAATTAACTTCAAGGGGGTTGTCTTTGAGGCCTGGGGAATAACAACAGGTGGCTCAGATTTTACCAGAGGGAGTTGCATCACTCATTAGTTGGGACGTCAGTAGCCGGTAATTCGGTCGGCAAGGAGGCTGGCTGAGGGAGATCGGGCAGACTGCTAGGGGCAGCATCGGCGGCGGGCTCACCACTGGCCTCACCGCTGCTCCCTGGGGGAGGAGACGGGGGTAAAATATAAACTGACTCCACCTGCTCGTCAGGTTGGGGTGTGGCCACAAACCGCCCCTCGTCGATTAAGTAAGTAACAGTTTCAGCTCGCAGAGTATTCCCTTCTTGCTGAACATAGACACTGCCATTCAAAATAATCCGCCGTTCTCGGCTAAAGTATTGAGCCTGGGCCGAGGTGGCAAAGATTTGTCGCGATGGATAGTCAACTCGGACATTGCCACGGGCGGTGATGATGCCCGTATTGGCATTGGCCTCTTGGACATCGGCCCGCAGGGTAATCGCGCCACCGTCTGAGGCGGCCCCTGATGGCTGGGCGCGCGCCTGGGAAAACGGACCGGCTGTCAATAGAATTGGCAAGCTAAGCAGGGTTGCTGCTGTGGGATATCTCAGTCTGGGATTAAGCCAAGCGGCAAACCTCATGCAAAACCGCCTTTACAATGTCCTGTCATGGTATTTTTCTTTTCTACCTTAACGTCTGGTTAGAGACCCCCCCTTCATTAAAGAGCCACTTACTTGACTGTCTTTAGGTTTTACCCCAAATCTGACCCGGTGTCTGTCAGATGTTTGCTGTTGTCCAAAACTTTATCAGCCAACTTTATCAAAAGTAATGAATAATCGGGAACGAATCGGGTACCTACGCTTCTTTATTTGAATGCTGTGTAAGTTTGCTAAAGCTTAACCAGCTATCGCTCGAATTTTGGGGCGGGTGAGAGTCGCTTTTTCGGAGGGGTTGCTAGAGGCGAGGGCGTTGGTGAGGATGTTGGTGAGGGTCTCGATCTCGGTTGGCCCAGTTTGCTGTAATGTGCTGAGCCATTCGTGGGTGTGATCAATCAGGCCGCTGACGTCAATGCCGCCAAAGTCCGGTTCAAAGGGAATCAGCCGATTGCTCCCTTCTCCTAATAGGATGGCCGCACCGTTCCAGTTTTGGTTGCCCAGGTGATACAGTCCTACCGCGATTTGCAGAATGCCTTGATAGAACGGTTTTTGGGGTGCGATCGCATCCATCCAAAGGGCCTCTAGGGTATCGTGGCACGCATAGTAATCGCCCTGATTAAACTGCTCGACCCCGACCCAAAAGGCCTCTGGGAGCGAGTCTATATCAGCGGGCTGAGCGGGATTTATCATTCAAATCCAATCAGAGGTGTTATCCTCCACTGTGAGTGTGTGTTGTCAGGAGTGTCAAGTATGGTAGCTTCTAAGGCCATCAGGCCAACGCTTTCAAGTCAGTTCCCAGTAGGCATGGGTTGGCAACCCCTCAAATTGCCAATCACCCCACTGTTCGGCACCGATGGGATTCGGGGGCAGGCGGGTGATGTGCTCACCGCGCCCCTGGCTGTCCAGATTGGATTTTGGGCTGGCCAAGTTCTGAGGCAAAATCAAAAACCTATTGTAATTGGCCAAGATTCGCGCAACTCTAGCGATATGCTAGCGTCAGCCCTGGCAGCGGGTCTCACCGCCGCTGGGCTAGATGTGTGGAATTTGGGCCTGTGCCCCACTGCAGCGGTTTCCTATCTGGCGAGCTGCCCCGAGACAGCGGGCGGCATTATGATTTCGGCTAGTCATAACCCTCCCGAAGATAATGGCATCAAGTTTTTTGGCCCCGACGGCGCTAAGCTAGCCAGTCGGCTCCAGCAGCGTATTGAGTCGGCTCTGCGCCAGGGCAGCTTAGCCGATATCGATATCGTTCAGGGCGTTTGGGGTAAAACCTACCAGACCCCCGAGCTGATTGAACGCTATGTTGACTTTCTGCATCAGCCGTTTCAACCCCACCCCGACCTGAGCGGTATGCGCATTGTTTTAGATCTTGCCTGGGGGGCAGCAACCCGGATTGCCCAGCAGGTGTTTGAGGCCACCGGGGCAGAAGTCTTTGTGCTGCATGGGCGGCCTGACGGCGATCGCATTAATGTCAACTGCGGCTCGACCCACCTCAGCTCTCTTAAAGCCGCTGTGAGCGAGCATCAGGCCGATATTGGCTTTGCCTTTGACGGTGATGCTGACCGGGTAATGGCGGTTGATAGCAAAGGGCGGGTCGTAGACGGCGACTATATTTTGTATTTTTGGGGACGAACCCTGCAGCAGAGCCATCGCCTGCCAGATAACACCATTGTCTCAACGGTGATGGCGAATCTCGGGTTTGAGCGCGCCTGGAATCGACTGGGGGGGCAGCTGGTGCGCACCAAGGTTGGCGATCAGCACGTTCACGCCGAAATGGTGCAGCGGGGGGCCATGCTGGGGGGCGAGCAGTCGGGGCACATTTTGTGTCACCACTACAGCATCACCGGCGACGGTATCTTGACCGCTTTGCACTTGGCGGATTTGATCAAGCAGGCTGGCAGTTCACTACCGGCCCTAATTGATGACAGCTTTAACCCCTATCCTCAAAAGCTTAAAAATGTCCGCGTCGAGGACCGGGAGCGTCGCCTCAACTGGGCAGATTGCCTGCCCTTGCAACAGGCGATTGATCAAGCTACCGCTGCGATGGGTGATCGGGGCCGGGTGCTAGTGCGGGCTTCTGGGACTGAGCCGGTGATCCGGGTGATGGTAGAAGCTGCCAGCACTGACCTGGTTAATCACTGGACGGGGCAGTTGGCGACAGTGGTTGAGCAGCAGTTGGCCCTCTGATCGAGAGATCCATTGCTGCAGCCATGACCAGGATAGTAGTCAGTAGTCAGAATCCAGTTCCCCTCTGAATCCTGACTACTGACTGATGACCCCACTGGGATTTCTTGACTTAAGTTGAACGCCCCTGTTTGGGCTATTTCTGTGAAATAAATGCGATTGCTGATTTAGGGGATGAACCGGTCCATAGTCATAGTTGCCTCCGAACCATGTGGCGAGACTTGTTGGCGTCACGAGAATTAGCCTGGCAGTGATTGGTCCGAGACATTAGCGCCCAATACCGACAATCATTCCTGGGTATTTTTTTTGGGCCTTTGTGCCACCCATTTTTCAAGGACTAGCACCAGCAGCCTCCTATGGGGTTCGATTTGTTCCTGACGTGCAGCGGAGTCTCTGGGCCGTCACCCCCGGTAACAGGCTCTACTTTGTTTGCGCTTTGCACGACAACCCAGGCTAGTGTTTTGGTTAATTGTTTTTCATTGCTTGATCATGATGAAGGCATACCCATGGGATTGCCATGTGCTGCCGTTGCCGATTGTCTTTTGGCATCTCAAATCAACAAATCATTTGGAATTGAAGCTCGAATAAGGGAACCGGAACTTACGGATTGTTGAGCAGACGAATGCCGGTGGGTTCAAATTGGGTCACCCAAAGTTTC
>JBCCRZ010000052.1:0-16301 GCA_039200855.1 Cyanobacteria bacterium P01_D01_bin.44
CGTCGAATTGGACGAGCAGATTAAACCCCAGAGCTTCGATAAAAAAGTTAACCCAGTGGTCCATCGCACCCACCTCAACATTGCCCACCACATGATCAATGTCGGTCAACCCCGTTGCTGACACCTCCTGATGAGTATTTTGGCAAGGCATAAAACCTGGCGCAAACAAACCGTCATACCCCTGACGCTCAACAAACTTAAACAGGATATCTCCATAGCCTTTGATCGCAGCGAACCTGAGCCGACCGTCACAGTCCTCGATATCCGTCGGCGGTATCACCGCCGTGGCCCCTTTTTGCACCGCTGTCTGATAAACGTGTCGCACATCGGCAACAGAAAATGCGATCGCACCCACCCCATCTCCGTGGCGGGCAACCGCCTCGCCCATGGGATGATCTGCCCCCAGGGCACTGCTCAAAACAAAATGAATATTGCCCTGGGATAGCAGGTAAGACGCCGCTTTACGGTACCCGGTCTCTAAACCCCGAAACGCAATGGGTCTTAACCCAAATTGCGTTTCATAGAAAAAAGCCGCCTGCTTGGCATTTCCGACATAAAATTCTAAATGGTCAAGCCCTAAAATTGGACACGTATTTTCCATAAAACAAATCTCCCACCTGGGTCATTACCCCAGATGCGTGGCTAAAATCTTAAGTTTTATTCATTTGGTCGACTAATAACCCAAAACGAGAGACTTTATAACAGCAGATTTTCAGCGCTACACCCAGGTTTTATGGGTATTTACAGGAGTGTCGATGTGAATCTTTCTGTAGGACTGATAAAGCCTATATGAAAGTCTCAAGGAGATATCTTCTTCTATTAGTATAGTCGATGTCTAATCGGGGTAGGGAGGACTATAATTAACCCAGGAGAATTTCCTTCGAAGCCAGGTATCCCTTTGAACTTACGCTTAACGGCAATGTTGCCGCTATAACTAGAAGCGATAGAAGCGCCTTAAAGAAAATTTATGTCGTGGATGGATATCCGAGAATTCTCTCTTAAAAACTCTCTTAAGAGTATTGACACTATAATATTGGCACCCTCACCCATGACGGCCCATTCTTTACGACTCCTGCTCTCGACCCTAATAGACTACGCAGGGATATTCCCCCCCGCAGCCTTAGACTTTAAGTCCGCGATTAACGCTTATAAAAACTACTCCGCCGATGCCCATCGCTGGATGCTGGGCCGGTTTGTCTTACCCTTATCCCAGCTGCCACAGCTGGAGCGCCAGTTAGACCGCCAATACTCAGCTGCGTTTTGGCCACTAAGCGTGGTGTTAGACCCATCACCCCAGGCACTGGAGACATTAACCTACTGGCAAGGCAAACAAGATCGCTTTACCATCGCCGCACTTGAGTTTAAGCCGTGCTCAGCAGATGCGATCGCAGCCCTGTTACCGCACCTGCCCGCCCACCCCGATCTCTTTTTTGAGGTGCCCATCGATCACACCCTGCCCGACTATCTCGCTGTGCTGCAAGGCACCCGAGCCGCTGCTAAAGTGCGCACAGGGGGGTTAACCCAATCAGCTTTTCCCAGCGTTGAAGCCCTGGCCCACTTCATCAGAGCCTGTGCCGAGGTAGAGATCCCCTTTAAGGCGACGGCGGGGCTGCACCATCCCCTGCGCAGTTGGCAAACCTTGCCCAGTGGCAGACTGGTCAAGATGCACGGCTTTCTCAATGTGGCCCTGGCCGCTACGTTTGCCTATGGCTATGGGGTCACCGCGGCAGAAATCGCATCCATCTTACAGATCGACTCCCCCAGTGCCCTGGTATTTTCTGACCACAGCATCACCTGCCAGATCCCGTTTAGTTCAAAACTGTCAGAGATTGTGAATGTCGCCGGGCAAGTCACCCTGGATGTGCTTTCCCATGTGCGCAGTCGATATTTCCAGGGGATTGGCGCTTGCTCGTTTCAAACGCCTCTGGCCGAGCTTGACCACCTGGGTCTCTTAGACAGCACGGTGACAATGCCGTTCATGCCCTATGCCCTCTCTACCTGATGCCACCCACGATCCGCAGCTGCGAAGCTGGGTGGCTACTGCCAACGCCGCCGACACTGATTTCCCGATTCAAAATCTTCCCTTCGGTGTATTCAAACACCGCCAAGCTACGGAGGTGCCTCGCCTTGGGGTCGCTATTGGCGATCAGGTAGTCGATCTCAGTGCGTGTCTTCAACAAAGGCTCCTGGCTGATTTGCCCGAGAAAGTCAAAACCGCCTGCCTTGAAGACAGCTTAAATCCGCTCATGTCACTGGGCCACTGGGCCATGACGGCGCTACGCCATCGGCTCAGCCACCTTTTGAAAGCGCCCAAGGCTATCCCCGATTTACAAATCTTGGTGCCGATGGCCGAGGTTGAACTGCGGCTACCGGCCAAAATCGGCAACTACACCGACTTTTATGCCTCTATCCACCATGCCACTAACGTAGGTATGCTATTTCGGCCTGAGCAGCCGCTGTTGCCCAATTACAAACATATCCCCATCGCCTACCACGGTCGCGCCTCATCCATCGTGGTAAGTGGCACCTCGATTCACCGACCTCAGGGCCAACAGCGGCCTACAGACCCAGGTGCTCCCCCTCGCTTTGGGCCAACTCAGCGGCTTGACTATGAATGTGAGGTTGGGTTGATGATGGGCATGGGGAATCCTCTGGGCCAGCCCATCCCTATCAAAGAAGCTGAGGAGCATTTATTCGGCCTGTGCCTGGTCAACGACTGGTCTGCCCGTGATATCCAGGCTTGGGAATATCAACCCCTGGGTCCATTTTTGGGGAAGAGTTTTGCCACCAGTCTCTCGCCCTGGGTGGTGACGTTAGACGCCCTGGCCCCCTTTCGTTGCTCAATGTTGGAACGACTGGAAGGAGATCCTCCACTGCTGCGCTATCTGAGTCCCTTGAGCAAGGACGGTGGTATTAATCTGACCGTTGAAGTATGGCTATGCTCAGCGAAGATGCAGCAAGAACAGATCGCACCGATGCGGCTCAGCCAAGCCTCTCTGACCCAGCTATATTGGACGCCTGCCCAAATGATTGCTCACCACACGAGCAATGGCTGTAACCTTCAACCCGGAGACCTGCTAGCCAGTGGAACTGTGTCAGAGGTCACCCCAGACACCTGGGGGTCGCTTTTAGAAATCACCCGACAGGGGCAACACACGATTCAATTACCTACGGGGGAAACCCGCACCTTTTTAGCCGATGGTGACGAGGTGATTTTGCGAGGATACTGCGAGGCTCCGGGCTACCGCAGAATAGGCTTTGGCGAATGTCGGGGGCAAATCCACCCAGCTGTCAGCCTCTAAAAATTGATAAAATAGAAATACACAGCTACTAACAAAACTCTCTTATCATGAAATCTTTCCCTTTTTATTTCGGACGATATTTTTAGTCGTCACCGAGATCTTCTTAACGTTTGTGCAACTCGATGATTTAGCAGATTATAGCGAGTTTGTGTTTAAGGTAAAAGAGATTCGAGGAGTGCGATCTCACTCCCTTGTGCAATACAAATGTCACCCTATAGCCGACAAACTCACCTGCCGACCGCTCTACGAACTCACCCAGATAGCTTCAATAACGGGGTGAAACATTCTACAGGCTGTCATGACCGATATCCACGGAGCGATCATGAATAGTCGGCTCTGAAACCTCAGCTTCTGAGCTTTTAGGGAACTGTAGACCAAAAGGAGGATGAGACGATTGGGCAGCCTCGATCCCTTTCTGTAGAAAGCTCTCTAAACCCTTCTGCCAAGCTTTATAGATGTGACTCACACGAGTACGCCATTTCTCTCTATTTTGCTCAGCTTTTTGAGGAAACCAGGAAAAAACGAGCAGATCAATCGCCAGCTCTACGCTTCTAATCACAACCAGAAAGAATCCTTTGAGCAGGTTGTAATGGATGAGATAGTAGGGCGTAAATAACATCGCAGATAGCAATAAGCAATTATCAAAAATCTCTTTGTCCAGGTTAAATGAGATGCTGACGTGCACCCGCAGTAGGCTATACCACAAAGAGAACACCACAAGGGTGCTGATCACAAAACCCAAGATCCCCTCAGTTTTGCTCCACAAAAAGCGGAGAAAGTTTTTAGATGACGCCCAAAGCCCGCCGCCAACAGCCAGAGCCAGCGCACTGTAGGTGGCGATATCCGTCCAATCGAGTTCACTCAAATCCCCTAACATCGACAGGTCAACCTGCCGCAGCCATTCGAGAAAAGACGAGTCCAGCATGATTTACTCCTTGACACAGGTACTTCTCACTCTTGAAACGAAGCCTTGTTAGCGCCATTTCTAATCAAAAGCGTAACGTCTGTATATCGTCCTGTAGAGTACGGATTGCCCACCCTTTGAAGATTTTTTAGAATTACGCTTATCTTGATTTAGAAGTGCCAAGTCCCATGTATCTAAAAGTTACATCATCATCTCGCAGTTAAGAATAGACCGTCATGGAGGAGGCGTGCAGTTGCCGCC
Organism: Cyanobacteria bacterium P01_D01_bin.44; assembly: GCA_039200855.1. Classification (GTDB taxonomy): domain Bacteria; phylum Cyanobacteriota; class Cyanobacteriia; order Phormidesmidales; family Phormidesmidaceae; genus SIO4C1. The sequence continues at coordinate 4,468 of JBCCRZ010000052.1, forward strand.
GCATGAACAGCAATTTCTCCCGGCGTTTGCGTTACGTAAGGCAACTGTTCATCCATCAGCAGCACCGCAAGCCCATGCATGGTCGCCCACATTAGCCGCACCGCCTGCTCATGACTATCCACTTTAAGCCCATAGCGCTGCTGTCCAACGTCTACCAACTGGAAAAGAGGCAATGCAGCCTGCTTCAAGAGCTTATGCAGTCCTGGTTCTGTCGCCCTTTCCTTGAGGCTAAACATCAGACGAGCCAATTCTCTATGCTCTAAGACAAAATCTATATAGGCCTGAGTGATCCCCTCAATACCTTTGATTAAATCATCCGGCGGCTGCTCGCGCTTAGCAGACAGGGCAGCCAGCGAGACGGTCTCTGCCGCTATCTCAAGCCGCTGAATCAATAATACAAACCCCTGCTCTACCAGGCTAAATACCAGTGCTTGCTTATTAGCAAAATGCCGATAGACCGCCGGTTGGCTTACCCTCAACTGACGTGCCAGTTTACTCAAATTCAGCGATTGGGAACCCTCTGCAGCAATTTGTGCTTGGGCAGCTTGTAGCAATGCCTCGCGTAAATAACCATGGTGGTAAGTATCGCCGCTCACAAGTATTCAGACAATTAATAGAACGACTCCAGCATACCGTTCCCTCAGACAGGAAGTTTATTCTATGTTATTGCCAATAACATTGTTATAGGTTATAACTTTCAGCGAGGCCCTACGGTCAGGCCCATGGAAGCTGAAATCTTGGTCACAGTGAATAGCGCTCTGCTCATTCATGAAACCAATTTGCAAGGGAAAACCCAATGGAGCAAGGATTACAGATGAAGCGAGGACTACAGATTATTTTGGGATTGCTCAGTCTAATCCCGCTATTGGTGTCAATTTTGGGCGTCGTCATCGGTCTGGGGCGCTGGCTGCCCCCAGATACGGTTGACCCTCAGTTCGATAGCCATTATCGCTATATAACCGGCTATTATCTTTCGCTTAGCCTCATGGCTTGGTGGATTATTCCTAACATTGAAAAGCATCGCACAGTGTTTCGCATTATTGGCGGTTCAATCTTCTTTGGTGGGATTGGTCGAGTCTTGTCATGGTTACAAGTAGGTGCTCCAGACCAGATGAGCATTGTATTTATCGGCATTGAACTCTTGTTCCCGCTGCTGTTGTGGTGGCAGGCAAAACTACCTAGAGGAGAGCATACTTAAAGACTGTCAAATAGTCGAAAGTTCATCTGCTGTGCAGGATAGGGGGATTGCCTTCAATGACGCCATAGTGGCGACCCACCTTACAAAACGCCTCAATGCATTGATCCAATTGAGCGCGACTATGCGCTGCTGACATCTGCACCCGAATGCGGGCCTCTCCCTTGGGTACCACCGGATAGCTAAAGCCAATCACATAGATCCCCTCGTCGAGGAGTGCCTGGGCCATATCCTGGGCCGACTGAGCGTCGTAGAGCATGATCGGGACAATCGGGTGGACGCCGGGTGATATTTGAAACCCGCGATGGGTCATCTGCTGACGAAAATAGCGGGTATTTTCGTTTAAGCGAGCCCGCAGCACGTCGCTGCTTTCGATTAAATCCAATGCTTTCAGACTGGTGTAGACAATCACTGGGGCCAGCGTATTCGAGAAAAGATAGGGTCGCGATCGCTGGCGCAGTAGCTCAATCACAGGGCGGCGACCTGCGGTAAATCCGCCTGAGGCCCCACCCAGGGCCTTACCCAGAGTGCTGGTCACAATATCCACTCGGCCCATCACACCACAGTGCTCGATAGAACCCCGCCCGGTCTCCCCAAAAAAACCAGTGGCATGGCTGTCGTCTACCATCACCATGGCATCGTAGTGCTCGGCCAGAGCGCAAATCTCCTTGAGCTTAGCCACATCGCCATCCATGCTAAACACCCCGTCCGTGGCAATCAGTCGCAGTTTTGCCGATTGGGATGATTCCAATGCCGATGATAGCTGTGCCATGTCACTGTGGGCATAGCGAAACCGCTGGGCTTTGCACAGACGAATGCCGTCGATAATACTGGCATGATTGAGGGCATCGCTAATCACTGCGCAGTCGGCATCCAGCAGGGTTTCAAACAATCCGCCATTGGCATCAAAGCAAGAGCTGTAGAGGATGGCATCCTCTGTGCCTAAAAACTGGGCAATTTTAGTCTCCAGTTGTTTATGAATCGTTTGTGTACCACAGATAAACCGCACTGACGACAGCCCAAACCCATACTGGTCAAGCCCCGCCTTAGCAGCCTCAATGAGCGCCGGATGGTTTGCTAACCCCAAATAGTTGTTGGCACAAAAGTTAAGCACTTCTCGCCCCTGCACCCGAACCGCAGCACCTTGGGGTGAAGATAGAATCCGCTCAGCTTTATACAGCCCAGCCTGGCGGATATCAGTAAGGGTATCTTCAAAGGGTGTGGAGATCGGAGTTAACATGACAACACCTCTGGGGTTTCTGGACAGGCATTTGCAGAGAAAATAGGTGACTTAAGTTGTGCCGAAAGCTGATGCAGCATATCTTTGACCATCGCCGGCAGGTCGTAGGTTGGCTGCCATCCCCAATCTTTTTGCGCCTGGGTATCATCAATCACCACAGGCCAGGAGTCTGCAATTGCCTGACGAAAATCAGGGCGGTATCGACACACAAACCCAGGCACCTGTCGTCGGATCTCAGCGGCCAGCTCAGCGGCGGTAAAACTCATCGCCGTGAGGTTGTAGCTGGTACGCACCGTCAATGCGCTAGCCTCGGCCTGCATCAGCTGCAAAATCGCCTGCAACGCATCGGGCATATACATCATCGGGAGCTGGGTTTCGGGGCTGACAAAGCAGGTATAGGGTTTGTCTTGTAACGCTGCGTAAAACATCTCCACCGCAAAATCAGTGGTACCCCCCCCCGGCAGGGCACGGTAGCTGATAATGCCGGGCAACCGAAGACTGCGCACATCTACTCCAAATCGCTGGGCAGCATACTGACAGAGCAGCTCACCGGTCACCTTGGTAATGCCATACAGGGTAGATGGGGCCAACACAGTGTCTTGAGGGGTGTTGAGCTTAGGGGTTTTGGGTCCAAATACCGCAATCGAGCTGGGCCAAAAGACTTTGAGTTGATAGCTTTTGGCAAGCTCTAGCACATTTCTAAGACCGTTAATGTTAACCTGCCAACAGGTCTCGAGCTGATGTTCTCCTTTGGCTGACAGTATCCCCGCCAGGTGATAAATAGTCTCGATCGAATATTGTTCAATAAGGACTTGTAACCTTTGGCGATCGGTGACATCCAGGACTTCATACTCTGACTGCGAAGGCTGCCAACGTCGTCCGCTGGCAATCACTTGAGTATCACCATACTGCCCCCGGAGCATCGGTACGAGATCACTGCCTATCTGACCACTCGCTCCCGTGACTAAGATCATGCTGCCGTCTCCTGCTGTTTAAAGGCTGGTTTAGAAAGCTGCCCAGAGGCTTGCTTAAAGGCCTGCAGTGCTAAAATCCGATGGTAAATACGCTCGTTATAGGGAGTCGCAATCCCCTGTTGCTGACCTCGCTTGACAATAAACCCGTTGAGAAACTCAATCTCGGTTGGTCGCCCCGACATTAAATCTTGATAGAGAGATGAATAGTGATGGGGCACCTGCCGGGCCGTTTGGTAAATCTCAGTCGCCAGGGTCTCAGGCGAGGGCAGCGCATAGTCATTTTGCAAGACCGCCCAACTCTCTCGGATCAACCCGTCCAGGGCTGGTCTCAGTAACGGATTATCAACCAGGGCACCCATTGGCTTTTGCTCTAGACCTGATAGGGCATTTAGCGCTGTGTTAAGAATCAGCTTCTCCGCCCGCATACGCTCAATTTGCGGGGTCACCTGACAAAAAATACCAACTTCGTTGAGCAGATTGCAAAGTTTCTCGCCCAATGGGGAGGCTTCGACCTGCACCCCCAGGTGGCTTTCTAACACGGTTAGCTGCTGATTTTGTAAGCGATAGCCGTTAAACAAACTCAGGGTGATAAACCCAGGATGATGAAATAACTCCCCATAAAAGTCAGCATCAACAATACCGTTTTGGATAAAGCCAATGATCTGCGCCTGGAGTCGTAATGATTGGATCGTCTGAAGGATTTGGGGAGTATCTTGTAGCTTGGTGGTGACTAAAATTAAATGATAGAAGTTTAGCTTGAGATGATTAACTCTCGGGGGTAATGGATAGGATTGTCGATTGATTTCAATCGTATTGCCTAGCGCTTGTAGTTTCCGACGCCCATAGAGTTGAACGTCATGATTGACGGCGAATAACTTTGCACCAAAATATGTGCCGACTGAGCCAGCACCTAAGATAAGAATTTTGAACATAATTGCCTCTAAAGAGAACTGTTTCAGACGAAAGAACAGTGGGCAAACCTGTTGTGAGTTGCCATAAAAGACAGAAAACAGTAGAGACGTGATGGTTAGTCTTTTATGGGTGATGGCTCCATCATGGAAGATAAAAATTGCCTTGTGGCGTTTTTGACAAGAAACATAATTTTTACTTTTTTTGACCTCTTATAATAAAACTAAGCGCTAATATTCTGGCTGCGCCCGCTCTATAGGGTTGTTTTTTCTCTCGATATTTTGTTTTAAAGATAGCCACCCAAGTCAATCACCGTCGCTTTTATTATCTCTGATTCAGACCCTATGGGCTTAAAAGCACGGTGGGGAGGATTTTTTATGCTGACTTTATCTACCCGAAAAACATTTAACTGTCTGAGTAGCTATGCAATTGAGACTGTAAGCGATCTAAACCTCAAAACGATCCAGCCTTTTTTTGAAGGCCTTCCACCAGATCCTTATCTGGAGGGTACTTATCGCTTCCGTCGATTTTCTCGCTTTAAGATAATTAACGACAAACTGTTGCCATTACCCCATGCATTTTTCTATCAAAGTAAGACTTACAATCAGCTCCTAGGAAATGTCAGGCGAGACTATGAAGAACTAGACATCCCGCTGGTAGAGTCTGAGCCGTTTAAGCAAGCTGTCCTCACCTTTTTTGACTTTTGTCAGCTATGTTCACCTTTTCGAGAAATTGGCATCCACCAAATTCGGATTACGACAGGCGCGACACAACTCGGTAACCCGGCCCCAGAGGGCATTCATCAGGATGGGGTCGATCTGGTAGGTATCCTTTGTATTAACCGACATCAGGTAGACGGGGCTATCACTCAGCTCTCTCTGGCAAAAGGGACTGCGCCTATTTTTAGTAAAGTGCTAAATCCTGGAGAACTGCTGGTCTTTAACGATCATCAGTTTTTTCACTATACAACACCGATCTCGCCTGCGGGGGTGAACGGATATCGTGATGTGTTTGTCTTTACCTGCCCAGATATGCCCTTTGAGACCCCTGAGTAAAGGAGCGATTCCTATGTCTGTATCTGCGCCTATTTCCGAGCCCCTCTCCGGCTCTCTCTCTGCAGCCTTGCCCCTTGACCGGATACGGGCTCAATTTCCAGCCTTATCCCAAACGGCAAACGGCGAACCCACTGCCTTTTTAGACGGTCCTGGCGGGACCCAGGTGCCCCAGGGCGTCATTGATGCTATGGGGCACTATTTGAGCCACAGCAATGCCAATGCCCACGGCGCATTTTCAACCAGTCAACAGACTGATGTGGTTATTCAATCAGCCCATAAGGCAATGGCTGATTTTTTGGGGTGCCACGGCACCGAAATCATCTTTGGCCCCAACATGACCACCCTCACCTTTGCTCTCAGCCGTGCCATCGCTCGCGACCTACGCCCCGATGATGAGATTCTAGTTACCTGTCTTGATCATGATGCCAATGTCGCCCCCTGGCAGGCCCTGACGGAGCAAGGAGCTGTGGTGCGGACCGTTGATATTCACCCCGAGGACTGTACCCTCGACATGGCAGACTTTGCCCGTAAGCTGAGCCCTCGCACCCGGCTGGTAGCTGTAACCTATGCCTCCAATGCGGTGGGCACCCTCAATGACCTACCCACGATTATCCAACAGGCCCATGCGGTGGGGGCCTGGGTATTTGTTGATGCTGTGCACTATGCGGTTCATGCTCCGATTGATGTTAAGGCCCTCGACTGCGACTTTTTGGCCTGTTCTCCCTACAAGTTTTTTGGGCCGCACCTGGGGGTTATCTATGGCAAACGTGACCTTTTAGACTGGCTGCACCCCTACAAAGTGAGGCCCGCCAGCAACCAAAGCCCGGATCGCTGGGAAACCGGCACCCAAAACCATGAAGGATTGGCTGGATTGGTCGCTACCATCGAGTACCTTGCTAACCTGGGGCAACAGCTATCTTCTGGAATCCTCAATCGTCGCAATGCCCTCATCACCGCTATGACTGCCACCCATCACCACGGACAGTTCTTAGGAAAACAATTGCTGGCTGGACTGCTTAACATTCCTCAACTTACCGTTTACGGCATCACTGACCCAAAACAGCTGGCCTGGCGGGTGCCCACTGTGTCACTGCGGCTTGGAGATTATCCACCGGCTGTCCTAGCCCGAAAATTGGCCGATCGAGGTCTCTTTACCTGGCATGGCAACTTCTACGCCCTTAACCTCACAGAGCGTCTCGGGGTTGAAGAGAAAGGCGGGCTCTTGCGGGTCGGCTTGGTGCATTACAATACCGCTAATGAGGTTGACCGGCTGTTGGGTGTTTTACAGGAACTTGCGACAGCATCCTCAACCCCTGTTTAGATTAGCCCCAGCGCTGGAGATCAGCCATGATAGACGAATTGCCTGACTTTTCGCTCAATCTAGAGCAGCAGTTTGACATTCAAAAATATCGAGAATTCGTCAAAAAAATGCCTCGCGAAACCCTTGAAGAATTGTTTCTACAGGCGATGTACACCGAGATGATGCAAAAGAATCTGATCAAAGGGCTGGTTGAGCGCTCACTACGGCAGTCGATGGGAGAAGAGTTTGAAATGCCTGCCGCGCCTAATCAGACGGGTTTGGATGAATAGATCTTGGATGAATAGACTATAGGCTAAGGATTTAAGCACATATTTTCCTGCGTCTGGAATAAAGTGTGACCGGCTTGTTTAAGTCGCTAGGACACGCTTATGGTCGGATATGGTAGATGTTGCTATGAATCGCACAGGTATTCCTATTCTGCTATGGGGGAGCGCATTGGGGCTGCTCCTCGCGGTGCTTTCCCATTTTGCTGGCGTTTACGTCATACTGACCAGCTTAGTACTGTCAGCGACCATCTTTTTGATCGCTGCCCCAGTTGCGGCAAGCTATCCCAAAACCCTCAGGGCGCTTGACGAATTTTCGGCTTTGTCTACCCCTATTGAAACTATTGAGACATCAAACTGCTCCTACGACTCTGCTGACGGCAAAACGTTTAGCTTGAACGTTGATGAATTTTGGACAAGCTATCGACGCTATGACAGTGAAACAAAGCTGTGGGAGTACGTCGATTAGCAGGATTCAGGGCTTTGCAGATCTACCGAGACGTCACTCACTTTTAATCATCCCAAACTTCCCGAGTCTCTCATCTTTAGGGATCATCATTTTGAGTGATGCGACTAAACACCTGAACCCACAAAAAGGGTATATCAATGCTGAGTCACGCCAAAAAAACACTTTCTAACTTCAAGATCAAGCGTCTGCTAGCCCTCATCCTTCTCATTGGCTTGGTGGCTGATTTTATTCCTCACCCGGCACTGGGACCTAGCCTGCTAGTGCAGACCCTCACATCCATTGCCGAACCCGTCAGGGCAGCCCCTCATAATGCTTGGGATAAGTAGTTGCAGGTCATGTGTGTTGTAGGTCATGTGTAAAGTCTAGTTAATATGAACGAAGCAGTAATTATTAATCATCATGCCCAATCTTCCCGTTAAACGAATGGTGCTCTACAAGCATGGTGTGGGCTTTTTCGAACGGTTTGGTCGCGTTCAAGACACTACCCAGGTAGAACTGACCTTCAAAAAGGAGGAAATGGATGATGTGTTGAAAAGTTTGGCTGCGTTTCCCCAGGGCGATGCCCAGGTCATTAATGTGTCTTATGAGACACCAGAGGATAAACAAGCCGCATTGGCTAAGGCCCCGATTGTCCTTAGTAAGAACAGTGCGTTGTTAGACCTATTGCGATCGCTACGAGGTCGCAACATTCGCCTCCACCTGCCCCCCACCGCTAACCTACCGGGTACCCAAAGTGCTAAGGCGGCAGAGGATGCGATCGCAGGCACTCTCCTGGGCATAGATACAGCACCCACCCCAAAAACAACGACAGAAACCAGCGCCCTTGACAATACCCTGGTCACACTGCAGATTAGCGACCTGCCCCCCGACAGCCACCTCCGCACCTACAAACTCAGCCAGATTCAAGGCGTAGACATTTTAGATGACCGCAGTGGTGAAGACCTACGCTACGTCCTGGAACTCAGCCGTGCCAACCCCGACAAACGCAGCGTCACTATTTTGCTAAACCAGCCTGACCAAGACCTGCTCGTCAGCTACATTGCGCCCACACCTACCTGGCGCGTCAGCTATCGTCTGGTTTACACCCCCGACCCAAATCCCCAGCAAGAAACACCCGCAACGCCATCCTCCAGCGGCAAACTCCTGCTCCAGGGGTGGGGCATCGTCGACAACCAGCTCGATGAAGACCTGGACAACGTAGAACTCACCCTCATTGCCGGACAGCCCATTAGCTTTGTCTACGATCTCTACACCCCACGGCTGGTCGAACGCCCCAAAATCAAAGAACAAGACCGCACCGTAGCTGGTCCTATCATGTTTGATGAAGCCCTACCCGAAGAAGCAGATAAATCGGCCGAACCCGCTATGATGATGGCTGTGCGGGCTGCAGGTAGTGCAGATCTCGAAGCAGATAGCAGGTCGTATCGGCTTCTGGGTCAGACTCACAGTGCCAAACGATCCTCGAAACCTGCCATGCGTCGAGATATGTCAGCGGCTACTCAGGTGAATACAGAAGGAACTGACAAAGGTGAACTGTTTCAATACAACGTGGTTAACCCTATCAGTATTAAACGGGGACAAAGCGCCATGGTGCCCATTGTTAGTGGGATGTTAGATGGGCAAAAGTCCCATATTTACAATGCTGAGAAGATGCCCCACCACCCGGTGGTGACCCTAACGGCCATGAATACCAGTGGACTTACCCTGGAACGAGGCCCTGTCACTGTCTTGGAAGGCCACAATTATGTCGGGGAGGCCGTAATGGCCTTTACCCCGGCTGACGGGGAATTTTTTGTGCCCTATGCCGTGGATTTGGGCGTCAAGGTAACAGAAAGTCGTCTGAGAATACACAGAACGGCGGGCATTCGTTTAGGTGAGGGGTATTTAATTCACGACACCTACCATATTGTTTCCCTGACTTATACCATCAAGAACCGCAATTCCCAGCCAGTTAACCTCTTAATTGAACAGCGGATTCAACCCAACCATACTCTTTTTGAGACCCCAGAGCCGGTTGCTCAAACAGCAGAATTTTATCGGTGGGCCGTGACAATTCCGGCCCGTTCGACCAAGACGTTCACAGCCAAGGAACGGCAGATGACATCGCGCCATGAATACCTTAAAGATTGGCGCGATCGCACCCTTTCTGTTTATCTGGATAAGCAGTTTATCGATCGTGCCCTATTTGACCGATTAAACGCCATACTGGCTTTATCTCAAGAGGTCAAACGTCTACAAGAAGAACAGGAAAGCCTTTCCAGAAAACGACAGAGCCAATTGGAAGAACAAACTAGAACAGCCAAAAAATTAGAGCATTTAGGTACAACAGGGAGAGAAGGCGACCTGAGACAACGATATGTCAATAAGATGAGTGATTTGGAAGATGCCAATGATCGTTTATCGCAAGAAATCCAATCCCTGGAAACACAACAGCAAGATCTTGAAGCCCAAATTGATGCAGCCTTAACATCCTTGAGTGCTTAAAGTAAACAGGTCTGACCAGACAGGGGCTGCGGCTGGGCCAATGCCTGCGCCGGGGGCAGCGGCTGTTCGTGAGTTAGAGCCGTCCCCACTGCTGTGGATCACCGGTGGGTTACGCTTGTTTGGGCATCAGGTTGCCCGTCGAGTCAGGGCAGATTCGGCCTGACGTTGTTTTTTGGTCAACCATAACCCACCGCCCATTGCCCCTAAGGCAAGTAGCAAACTGGGTTCAGGCACCGCTTCAGAATTAGGCTCAGCTGATATACCCGCAGCTGGGCCTATCAAATCGGCAGCTGGCAGGGCTGGGGATGATAGGGCTGGCAGGGATAGCAGGGATAAGGGGGCAGCGTCTGCCTCAGCTAACCCTGTAGAGAAAGAAGCGGCAGCAAGATTCGGGAGCACGTACGTGGCAATGTCTTGCAAAATGCGATTGTGCAGTCTTGTGTCGTCGTCGATGCTACGGTGGGTAATGCTGCGATCGCGAAATAGATCTTCGACATTAATATTTTGAGACCCACTGACCGTTTTAGCACCCTGTAGATCGGTGGGATCCCAACCTGATCTAAAAAAGTTGTATCGATTGCGGCGCTGGTAGTAGTTAATCCCGGTCTGCACGTTGGCGGACAAGACTTCATCTTCTTGGCTGCTGCCCGTGAGCGGCTCATAAGAATCGAGCTGCACCAGCAGATCAATCGGTTTGGGTGACTGATTTTTAGCGGTGCGAATGGCGGAGAGCCCGCCGCCGCTATAGCCGATCAGGCCGACTGCACCCACGTCGTTAAACTGATTGAGAAAAGCAGTCCCCAGGGGACTGCCGACTTCCTGAAAGTTGAACACAGTTCCCTGGTAAGCATCAAAGACCTGGACAGTCAGATTTTGATTGGGAAACGTGGTATTGATCCGGCTGGCCAGGATGTCGATACCCGATGGCCCTGAATCACCACTCAGGGAGCCCAGCAAACCGCCTGCCCCTCGAAACAGACCAATAACAGCCCGTTCGCTCGTAAAGCTGGCAGCCTGGACGGTTGAGGGTATCAACACCGCCACCGAGACAACCAACAGGCTCAAGCTGAGTGACCCTGGGTTTAACCGACTCGAAGTCTGCGCCCTACGTTTACCCGTCAAACCACTCAAAAACCGATTGCCCATCTGCCACGCCATTTAAGTTTGGTTTCATAAGTTTGGTCTCAATAGTAATCAATCTTTGAGAGACCTCCCTAAACCGCCTAAAAAGCTTTACATCTTAGTCCTCAGTGCGGTGCGGTTCAGTGCGGTGCGGTGAGGAACTTCGTCTCGTATCATAGAAAGGCTGCAAATTTTGCGATTGCTGATTTAGGGGATGGGCCGGTCTATAGCTATGGCTATTTAACGGTCTCTCACAGCTCAAGTCATCCCGAGGATCAGCAATGCCCAAATTGTTATCAGTCGCCTGCTTTCAGAAATTTATGACCGGATTCTCGCCCGCTATCCCCCTCGGCAAAGTCAGTCAGATTCCCCAACACTATGACCCGTCGCTGCTGTATCCAGTGCCGCGTTCAGTCGGACGGGCCAAGTTTCTAGGCGAGGCAGCTGTGCCCTTTTGGGGTTGCGATCGCTGGGACTGTTTTGAGGTCTCCTGGCTAACCCCCAACGGCATTCCCCAGTGTGCCTTTGCCAAGATTCAATACCCGGCCCATAGCCCCAACATTGTTGAGTCTAAAAGCCTCAAGCTCTATTTGATGGGCTTTAACCAGGCACCCTATGACTCCCCTGCTGCCCTCTCTAAAATCATTGTTGCCGATCTCACCCAGGTACTGGACACCGCTGAGATTACCTGTGAGATTGTCCCCTTTGAGCAGATGGTACGACCCACACCTGGTCACACCCTGGGAGAATACATCGATCCTGGCATCTATGCTGAAACTAATCCTAACGTCGACGTCCCTGC
>JBCCRZ010000053.1:0-16254 GCA_039200855.1 Cyanobacteria bacterium P01_D01_bin.44
AATAACCCCGCCTGCATAAGGCCGATGGTAAATCCCAGGATACCGCCCAGGTTCACAATCGCCTGCAATTCACTCCGCACAATCCCTTGAATCCCCGCTTCGAGATCCTTCGCGGAGGTCGCCTTGACCCGGTCCATAATCACCTGGTCAATATCCAAAATCGGGATGGCCTTGGCGACGATATTTTCTAAATCGCGCTCCAGGTAGCGCTCTAATACCAGGGCCAGCTCGTTACTGACCATCCCCAGGGAGTTAGCCACCACCGGAGATGATTGCAGCCTCGCTAGCAGCTGCATCGCCAGTTTGTGCCAGTTGATAGAGTCACTGAGCCCTTGCAACAAATCAGCTCCGTCGGCCTGCAGATAAGTACGAATGGTCTGACGAAGCGTCCGCCGCAGCTGCCGCACCGTAGAAATGGGCAACTCTTGTAGCGAAAAAGTTTGCAACCATTCCTGCAGCCGCAGCTTGATCCGCAGGGCCACGATCAGCTCGGCAATGCGGGCGTTGCTTTGTTCTTTTTCTTCTAGGCAGTAGGCGCGTAAGCGGGTCAGGGCGTTGCGCACCCCAAACAAGTTAGCCACCACCCAGTAGGTACCGCTGGTTTTGGCCCGCAGGGTGTCGTCGATGACGGCAATGTTGCGATCGCTCAGAAAGTCGATTATTAACTGCCGGATGCGATCCGGGGGTAGCACCCCTTCGAGCACCCACTGCGAGGCCTGGGAAGCTTGCTCATCACTGAGCTGAAACTCAAGTAAAACCTGGTCAAAAATATGGTTGATTTGATCTTCTAAAAAATGTTCTTGGCGAGCCCAAACCCTGAGTAATCGTGGCAGCGATTGCCCCAGCATGTCTTGCAAAATATTGCCGAGAATCCGAGCGGTTTTGTCCTGGGTTTCGGTTTTAACCTGATCCAGTGCCATCTGCAGTAGCCACTGGATAGCACTTTCCATACGCTCGGTTTGCAGCAGCCGCCGGGCTAGATTTTGCAGCTCTTCTGGGGTCAGCAACGAGCCCATGATCGTATCAGCGATGCGCTTTGCCAGTCGACTTTGATTGCTAGGAATCAACCCCGGCGTAAACGGCAAGCGGCGACCCAACCAATAGATGGGGCGATAGGGCCGAAACAGCATCTTAATGGCTAAGTCATTGGTAAAATAGCCAATCACCCCCCCGGCAACCGGCGGAGCAATCAAGAACAGTAGGGTAGAGCCATTCATTTGGTGGCAACTAAAACCCCCATCAGCCCACCCATCAGCGGATAGTGTACGGCCTGGGTAAACCCGGCCCGCAGGGCTAGCTCAACCTGCTCTGGCCCCTGGGGAAAACGGTCAACGCTGGGGCCGATATAGGCGTATTCCTCAGTCAGGCCGCAGCGGTTGGCGGCGGGCACCACCACCGCATCAAGGTACCATTGCTGAAACTGCTGCATCCAACTGTGCTGAGGACGATGAAAGTCTAAAATAGCGGCTTTGGCTCCGGGGATAAGAACGCGGTGCAGCTCTCGCAATCCCCGATTAATGTCGGTCAGGTTGCGCAGGCCATAGCCCATCGTGGCTGCCTCAAATGTATTGGTTTCAAATGGAAGCGCCAGGGCATCGGCTTCAACCCAGATCATTGGGGCACTTAGACACTGCTGCTGGGCTCGCTGCTGCGCGATCGCAAGCTGGGCCGTGGCAAAATCAGCCCCGGTTACATGGCCCTGGTACCCCACCTGTTTAGCCAATAGCAGAGCCAGATCGCCACTACCACAGCACACATCCAGGCAGCGCATCCCCAACTGTGCTCCGCTCCACTTAACCGTCATCTGTTTCCAAACACGGTGTAGACCAAAGCTCAGAGACTGATTGAGCTCGTCATACACCGGTGCAATCCGATCAAACAGGTCACGAATAGAGTTGGCGGGCTGGGCAAGGGACATAGAAATCGTCAGCATCTGGATGGGGCCAGGGTACAATACTAGCTTGCAACTAACCCTTGGCTGCTGACAACTGAAATCCTTAATCTTTGTCTGGACCTAGTAGTCCGTCAATGTTTAATATTCGGGTTTGATGGGTGAGTGCGCTGCGCTAGTGAGTACGCTGCGCTGGTGAGTAGTGAAGACCTGATCACCTACTCACCCCTCACCCACTCACCTTGCCCAACCGAAATTTTAAGCTTGACGCAGTACTAGTTTTATCAAGCGATCAGCTACGCAGACTTGCCAGCGCTAGGGCAACCTGGGCACCTAACAGAGTCATGGTTTGCCTCACATTCTGAATAAAGTGATGGGTATTTGACCACTGGAAGGATAAAATCGCCGTCAGGTCACCCTGGTAGAGAATGGGCACCACCACATGGGATTGAGTCTCAGCTGCCTGATAGAGCGCCTCTTGGGAAAGCGATGGCTCAGCAGAAGCCGTGTTGGCTGATTGCAGCGTTTGGGTCGTGATCGCCTGTTGAACCACAGAACTTTGAGTGAGCAGTGTCGAGGCGTCTGGCAAATCGCCAGTTAGGGTAACCGCTTCGATCACACCTTCATTTAACGTCGCCAGGGCAGAGACATCAGCCCCCAGGATTTGCTTAAACCCATCGGTCAAAAACTGCCGAATGTCTGCCGATGACAGCTGTTGCATAGCCGCCTGGGCAACGGTCATGGATAGTTTTATCTGTTTTTCGGCCTGATGCAGTTCTTCATTGCGCTGTTTGAGTAAGTCATAAGTCTCAGTCGCCCGTTGAACCACATTGCGCAACTCTTCTGGGTCCCAGGGTTTAGTGATGTAGCGATAGACTTGCCCCGCATTAATGGCTTCGACTAGATCTTCAACATCGGTAAAGCCCGTTAAGATGATCCGGACCGTGTCAGGAAAAGTCGGCACCGTTTTGCTGAGAAACTCTGTGCCTTTCATCTCGGGCATACGTTGATCTGAGATGATCACCGCAACTTCCCCTTCGGCAGCCAGAACCTCTAAGGCTTCAACACCGCTGGCTGCTCGTAGTACCTTATATTCACGACGAAAGGTGCGGTAGAGCAAATCGAGATTGTCAGGCTCATCATCGACCACCAGCATTCTGGGCTTTTTGGGTTTTCGGGTTTCAACAGGGGTCAGAGAACTGGTAGGGTCCATAGCTTGAAGTAACAGCGCGGCTTGAAGGGGTGAATAAAGGCGTCTAACGAATTAGATCGCTGGGGTGTCATATCAATGCTTCTTTAGTAATCCCAGTCTGTTTTGGGAACTAACTTGCAGAGGCGCAGAGAGATTTGCACCTTTAGCCTTTAACTTGCTTGAGAAGGGCTCGGCGATCAATCTTGCCTTGGGCATTGCGGGGGAGCATGGCGATCTGAAACCACCGTTTGGGATGTTTGTACGGACTCAGCTGCTGATCTAAGGACGCTTTGAGAGTTTGGGCAGTGACCTGGCCGTGGGCAGGTACATAGACAGCGGTCACAATTTGTCCCCAATCGGGGTCAGGTACCCCCAAGACACAGACATCTTTAACTTGCTGGGTTACCCACAAAGCGGCTTCTACTTCTGTGGGGAAGACGTTTTCACCACCGGTAATAATTTTGTGGCTGTCCCGTCCGACAATATGTAGATAGCCCTGGTCATCTACATAGCCCAAATCGTCTGGGTAAAATTGGGTAGACCGCTCAGAGGCAAAATCAGCATTACCGCTGGGGAGATACCCAAGCATCAGTGCCTCGGTCTGGATACAGAGATGCCCGACTTGATGAGTGGTTAAGGGCTGTCCAATTTCAGCTGGGCCTATCTCAGATTGGATCGAGACCCGGGCATGGGGGAGAATCTGACCACTGCTTTGCAGGCCCTTGAGAAAATCCTGTGGTTTCAACGTGGCAATTTGGGCGGCGGTCTCGGTCATGCCGTAGGTGAGGGCAATCGGTAGCTGCTGTTTGCGCGCTTGATCTAAGAGGGGCGGCCAGGCGGGAGCACCGCCTAGCAAGATGGCTTGAAACTGGGAGAGCCAGGTAGTGAAATCATGTGAATTGTTAGCCATGTCGGCTGAGAGGAGCCGGTGTAGCTGGGTTGGCACGAGAGAAATACACCAGGCTGGGTCAGGCTGAATCTGTCGGTCACCTTGCAGTAAGGCTTTGAAAGGTTGGATCACGATCTGTCCACCACTGAACCAGGTACGCAGCGCCTGCATCAGACCACTGACGTGGTAGAGCGGCAAGACACAGTAGGCATGGATACACTCGCCGTCAAAATAGTCAAGAAACCCGTGTACCGCGGCGGATAGGGTTGCCCAGGTATGTATCGCAAACCTCACCTGGCCAGAAGTGCCCCCCGTAGGAATCAGGATACGCGACTCAACATGAGGCGATAGGGGTTCGTCTATCACGGGGATAGGGATAGGAGACTCGCCCCAGCATAGGTCAGGGGTGAACAGGTTGAAGACCTGCTGCCATTCTCGCTGCCCCCAGTTGGGATTTGCTAAGGCCAGGTCGCAGTCTTGCAAAAGCGCTGCCCAAAAGCTGGCTAAAAATGCAATGGGGGCGGGCTCGGCGATGAGCACCCGGGGGCGGGCTTGGCCCAGCCCGGCGATCTGCTCCATTCGTTGCTCGACGGCAGCTTCAAAAATATCGGCTGGACAGCCTACGAGCCAGGGTAATTTTCGTCTCGCCCCCCAGGCTCTCTTCAAATTTGGGGCCTTACCCATTGGTCATAAAAATCCTGACTATTCGTCCTTCGCCCACTACCCACTACCGTTCGGCTGAGCGCTCACGTCGAAGCCCACTACTCACTACCCACTAGAGCTGCTCCCACAGCGTTGCCCAATCCGATTGATAAAACCCATCTTGATGAAACCATTGCTGAGTGCCCATTCCCAAAGCACGGGGGGCCGGGTGGGCGGTGAGAGTTTCTAGCTGGAGGGCCAGGTCAATCACAGCCTGACGGCCAATGGCGGTTTCAAACACCGATGACATGACGAAATCAATGGGATGGGCCACGCAAAATTTTTTGAGCCGCGTGGGGGAGCCTGCGATCGCAGCCTTAATCACATAAATCCCCTGCCACCCTTTATAGTAGTGGGCCTTTAACTGCTCAAAGGTGGCCACAGACTCGTCCAGGGCAATCGGGGTTTGGTAGCGCTGATTGAGTTTGAGCAGGGTTGAAAACTGCTCGGGGGGTAGGGGCTGTTCGATGAACTCGATCGGATGTTGGTTTGGATATTGAGGGGAGCGCTGGGAAGACTGACGATATCGCTCACAGATACTGTCACTCCAGTCTAGCCAGCGGCGAGCCACCAGTTCATCCAGGCCACCGTTGGCATCAAGGCGCAGGGCAGCCTCGGGGGGCACCTGATGCAGCAGCTTCTCGATAGCCTGAATTTCCTCAGAGACAGGGGCGATGCCAATTTTTAACTTAAAGGTGCGATAGCCCCAGTCCCAGAGTATGGGCCAGGCTGATAGCACTGTCTCCCCGGAGGGCAAGAGGGTGCTATAGCGAGCGGGCGATAGCTCGGCATGGTGTAGGCTGCGGGCCAGGTTAGCGCGGACAGTCTCAAACCCAAACTGGCAAGCAGGCAATGTCGGCAAAATTGAAAACAGGGTTTCATCTGAGAGGGTGGCGGGCAGCTGGGTACAAAAGTGCAAAGCCTGCTCCCAACTCTCAGAGCCAAACCAGGGCACCGGGGCAATTTCGCCATAGCCACAGCGACCCTGATGATCGCTCAGCTTCAGAATGATGCCCTCGCGCACCTGCCAGAGACCATGGTGGGTTACCAGGGGCGTGCGAAAGGGGCGGCGATAGGGACGAAATTCAAAATGGTAGCTCATGCCCTTAACCTAGGGCGGCAGCTAATAGAAAGCTACCGCACAGGAGCAATCCACTCCAAAAATGAAACGCAATGGCGACAAACTTGGCGTTTTGCACTTGAGTGGGCTGATCGTGATAGCGCGCCACGTGGCGACACAGGCGGAGCGCCAGGGGGAGACTGCCCATAACCAGGAGGCTCCACAGGGGAAAAAGTTGTCGCGTAACGGCGGTAATTGCGATCGCAAATACACTGCCACACAGCCATGGCATCAGCTGAGCCCCCCCTAACGTCCCCAACCGCACAATCGGGGACAGCTTGCCCGCCGCCAGGTCATCCTCAACTTGATGAAAGTGAGAGCAAAATAACACCAGGGTTGTGGTGATGCCGATGATCGCCGCCGCCCCCATCGCCGCATAGGACCACTGCTGGGTCTGGCTATAGTAAGCCGCCATCACCCCCAACGCAAAACTGACAAAACACAGCGGCTCACCCAGCCCCTGATACCCCAGCCGAAACGGTGGCCCCTGATAGAGATAGCCCAGCCCACAACACACCAAGATCAGCCCCAACACCGTAAAATCTTGCTGCCTGAGCGCAATCGAACAAATCCCCAGAATGCCCAAGACCAAACAGCCATTGCCAATGTTGAAAATCAACGCCCGATTGCGGGTGAGATTGACCAGCGAGTGGTGCTTGTTGGCGTCAATGCCGGTCTCAGCATCGAAGACATCGTTACTGAGATTTTCCCACACCAGCAGCAGCACCGCCGACAGGACAAAAGTCACAAATACACCGCTTTGCAACTGCCTCGTTTCAGCATAGGCAACCGCAGTGCCCACCCAAATAGGCATCACAGCAACGCTGTACATAGGTGGCTTAAGCGCCGCCATCCAAAGCTTTTTGTCAACGTGACGAACCGTATTAGGAGTCATGTTAAGGCGATTAGACAGGAATAATCAGGGTTAGCATAGCTTCAAACACTGCGAAGAATGACTTTAATTACGCAATCTTCACTGACGTTCGCCATTCGCTTTGGTACACACCCCCCGATTAGCTTGCCGTGGTCGATATTCCCAGACTTTACGAAGAAAAGGAGCTACGGATACGCTCAGAGCTTTTAGGCTTGAGGCCGATCGCTACCAAGAGCTGCCCCTCAATTAAAAGCACTCGGGCTTGAACCTGACTAAACGTTTCCATCCTGTATAGTCAGGGTTGAATTCCTTTGCTAGAGTGTCAGGGCAAGGCTGTCTGCTGGTGCGATCGCGACTATGAAAGGGTTGGATAAAAAGGCTGCAATGCTTAAACAGAAGGTAATGGGCCTTCAGAAGAAAGCAGCCACTCTCAAACAAAATGTAACTGGCCTCAAAAATAAGCCACCGCTTTTATTTACGGCGGGTACGGCGGCGTTGCTAATTTTAGGGGGCGGTATTGCCTACTGGGGGGTGTCCCATACCCTCTCTCAGCCCGGCAAACTCCCCGCTGGCATCAAGCTAGTGCCACAGGACACCGTCATGACCCTCAGCATTAGTACCCAAGAAAACCAGTGGACTAAGCTAAGACAGTTTGGTACGCCTGAAACCCAGCGCACTTTTGACAATTTTTTATTGAAGTGGCGCGACCAGCTACTGACGGTCAACGGCTATCAATTTAAACGCGATATTAAACCGTGGGTTGGCAATGAAATGACGGTTGTCTTTTTGCCTGCGGCCAACCCATCCGGCCCAGACCTGGAGACCGATGTGGTAATCATCTTACCCATCGCCGATCGGGCCAAGGCCAGGGCACTGATGACAGCGCCCAAGGGGACCACTCGCTGGGTGGGGCGCGACTACAAGGGTGTTCAGATTCAATCGGTAACCACACCGACTGGCGAGACCTTTGAAACAACTGTGATTGACACAGACTGGGTGGTGGTCGGTCAAACCCCAAAAGCGGTGGAGACAATCATTGACATCTCTAAGGGGGCTGCTTCAGTCTTTCAGACGGCGGGCTACCGCCAAGCCATCTCCAGGATTGATGACCCACAGGCATTTGCCCATCTCTACATCAATCTGCCCGCTGCCAAGCAGCTGATTGAGCCTTCCCAGGGGCTCCCCTTTGCCAACAGCGAAGGGCTAGCGGCAACCGTCACCCTTGACAATACAGGGATCGACTTTAGAGGGACCAGTTGGTTAGCCGCCAGTGATGATCGCAACTATGCCGATCTTAAAAATATACCCGATGAGATGTCGCGCCGGTTACCCGACAATGCCCTACTGATGGTATCAGGCAATAGCTTACAAAAACTCTGGCAAGACATTGGAGATGCTGACGGCGCAGTGCCGCTGCTGCCCTTTCGGCCCGAAAATTTGAAGGCGGGGTTGCAAAACACCACCGGGTTGCGAATAGACGAAGATTTGATGCCGTGGATGGATGGCGAGTTTAGTTTTGCACTGCTGCCACCCGCCAACCAGGAGCAGGGCACCCTCGATCCAGGGCAGTTGGTGCTACTGGTGCAAGCCAGCGATCGCGATGCGGCAGAGGCCACCTGGAAACGCCTCGACGGGATTATTGAAAACCGCTACGGCTACGAAGTCAAAACCATTGGCACAGAAGAGCAAATCGTCACTCAATGGGTTTCACCGTTTCAGGGCATTGCCATGAGCCACGGTTGGTTAGACGGCAATGTAACCTTCTTAGGGGTGGGGGCAGAGATGGCTGATGCGATCGCACCTCGACCAAAATCCGCCCTAGCCGAGTCAGCCCGCTTTCAAGAGTTGACATCAGAGGCTCCCAAAGCCAACACTGGAAGCTTTTTTATTGATCTCGCTGCCCTCAATGCCACCGAGGGCATGTTGCCTATTCCCCAGTTCGCTCCCAACAGTGCCGCAGTCACCTCAGCCATCCAGGCCATTGGGGTGACAACAACCCTACACAACGACCGCACAATTGACTATGATATCCAGGTTGAGCTAGCCAAAACCGAGCGCTCAGCAGGTTTACCCGAGGGAACAGGTTCCGAGGAAGAAGAAACACCGGCCAAGTAAGGTCTCAATTTTGAGTTTTAAGTCTTGAGTAAATGGAAATCCTTTAAGACAGTACCTCTAAGACAGTACCTCTAAGACAGTGCCTCGTCACCCACAAAACTCAACACTAAACCCTTAAAACTCAAAACTATTGCACTACTGTGCCTCGTTCGAGGCAGGCCCCCCAAAGGCAGGGGTCAAAAATGCAACCAGGGCACCGACCACAAAGCCAGCCACATTGCGAGTCAGCGGTAGCCAGTCATTGGTGCGGGTCACCACCGGGCCAATGCCAAAGGCGACGAACAAAATTGCCCAGAGCGGTGAGAAAATCAGTACCCACTGCCAGGCAAAGACCTGGCCTTCTTTACGGGGGTGGGCCGCAAACCCACAAATCACGCCCCCGAGCATGGATGTCACCAGTGTTAAGATCCATTGCTCCTGGGGCAACCCTGGTACAACCGCACAGCCCCCCCGATTGAGACAAGTTTCTAGAGACGCTATGGCCTGCATGATGGCCTGGTCTTCACCATTTTCACGGACAAAAAACTGGTTCCCAAAGCGGGTCTGCAACTCAATCCAAAATACCCGAGGCAGCAGCGGGTAGACCGAGTCCCCTACACTGAAGTTGAGAATATTGCCCCCGCGCCGATCAGCCACGAGCATAACGCTCTTATCGTCTAACCCCCAGAAATCTTTGACAGCTCGGCCTGGGGTTTCATCAAACTGGGTCAGGACTCTTAATTTCCAGCCGGTTTCTGCCTCAAACTTCGGCAGGTGATCATTTAAGTAATCTTCTTGGGCTGCGTTGAGCAACTTGGCAAGATCAATCACCACGGTGGGCTCGTCTGGCAACAGGTCTGGATTTTCAAACGCTTGGGCTGCCGGAGCCCCCACCCAGGGGAGCAGAGCCAGGCACAGGGCCAAACAACAGCCAAGTACACGGTGCTGAAAGAAAGCCCTAAGGCGAGGTGTGATCATTTTATTTACAGTTGTTTACCTAACTTTAATTTAAGATTATGCCTTGTCGCCGTCAATCAATCGATTGATTTGGGGGGCGGTCGCGGGGCGAGTTAAAGGCGCTGGTTGGGTTGTCTCCAACGGCACTGAGCTAGCATCTGGCTGGCTTGGTCCCCGATCGACAGCAGAAAGATGAGAACGATGGGATGCAGCGGGCTCATTCGGGGGCGCTGATACAGCAGGAGGTCGGGGCGAGGGCCGTCGGGTGGGGGGGCGCTGACGTCGTTTTGGGCGGGGCGGCTGCATAAAAACCCCCCAGGCAACCGTGAGCCCAGCCCATAAACTGCGGGTGGTAATCTGAGCTTGTTGAGCCTGCTGGCTCGCCTGGCTAAGGCTTTGGTCAACTTGTTTAACCACATGGCCCGCCCCTTGGACCCCCTGATTGACATCTTCGGCCAGGTCGCTCAAGTCTGCGCTGGTTTGGCGCAGAGAATGCAGCGTCGGGGGTAGCTCTTGATGGAGAGCATCTAATAGTTTTTCAGCGCTGCGGGCGACCCTGGCCATCCCCAGTACCATCGGGATGGCCACCAGCAATAAGAGGATCAGACTCAGGGCCAGTAGCCCCATTGATAAGCTCAGCCAAAGTAGCGGGTTAGTCACGTCCAGATGAGGGCTCCTCTGCATGTGAGGTTTTGTGCACCGCCGTAGAAGCCGTGCCGTAGCGGCTATGTTCTTGCTGCAGATTTTCAAACTCGCGACGGCTGGCGGCTTGGCCTGCGACAATTGCATCCCGCAGTCGCCCCAAGGTTTGCTCCCAGTTTCGCAGGTTGGTTTCAGACAGTCGGTCGGCCTGCAAATGCAGGCTGCTAGACAGATCTTCAATCAGCTCTGGCAGAGCATCTGCTGACTTTTTGAGGACTTGCCGGGTTTCGCGCCCTGTCTTGGGGGCCAGTAGCAACCCGGTCACGGCCCCAATCAGGCTTCCTAAAATCACACCGCCGACAAAGGCTCCAGACTGATTTTGTGACATGGCTGTTGTCCTTAAAATACGCTTGGGCTTAAATAGGCTTGGCAAACTCGCTGCTGCTTGGAAAGACTACCGTTTGATGAACCGGGCGGATCGCCTAAGCAGCTTTATCAGAGCCAAGAGCTGAGCCAGCTGACGACGGCGAAGCTGCCACAGGGCATATTGCTGCTGCCAGGTTTGAATCTGATATTGGCTGGCGTCCAGGGTTTTAGCCGCATCGGGGAACTGAGTCTGGACGGCTTGCTCCCAGTGGTTGAGGGTTTGTTGAAGCCGAGCAAACCACCTACGCCATCGCCAAAACTTGTAGGCTACCCAAAAGCAGACCACGGCCAGACTCAGGTTTGCGATCGCAAGTAGCAGCATTTTAGCCCCAAATCTTGGATTGAATTCTCTATAGCCAATACGATAACAACCTATATCGTAAGTGCATGCTGACAAATGGCTCTATATTTATCTAAGCGTGAGAAGGGTGAAATCGGGTGCAAACAACAGCTTCGGTTTTCTACATCAGTCCAACCCATGGTCGGGATCAGAATGCCGGCACGGCCCAAGCACCTTTTAAGACCCTCACCCACGCCCTCCGACAGGCGCGTCCGGGAACCCGCTTGCAATTAGAAGCCGGGGTATACCAGACCGAAACCGGTGAACGGTTTCCGCTCAAAATCCCGACAGGGGTAACGGTTTCAGGCCAGGGCGGCACGGTTTTGATTACGGGGGGCGGAGCCATCACCACCGCCGAGTTTGGCCAGCAGCAGGTCACCCTGGTATTAGCCGATCGAGCCCAGCTACGCGGGGTCACGGTGACAAATCCCCTCAGCCAGGGCATCGGCGTCTGGATCGAGAGCGGTTCGCCCATTTTGGCCCGCAATCGATTGATCAAGTGTCGTCGGGACGGGGTCTATGTCACGGGCAATGCCCTCCCCGTCATTTTAGAAAATGAATTTGCTGAAAATGCCGCCAGTGGGCTGTTTATGGTGCGCCAGGCCAAAGGGGAAGTGCGCCAAAATACCTTCCGAAAAACCGGCTACGGCGTTGCCCTGAGCGATCAGGCAGCCCCCTTGCTGGTGGCTAATCAAGTCAGCGAAAACAAAGCAGGCATCGTGATTTCGCGCTCGGCTCGGCCCGTGCTGCGACAAAACCGAGTTGAAAAGAACCAGACCGTGGGGCTGTGGGTACAAGATTCGGCAGCGCCCGATCTGGGGCAAAGTCAGGACCCCGGCCAAAATATATTTCAGAACAACGCCGAGTGGAATCTCCGTAACGATGTCAAGGGCGCGGTGACGACAGCGGGCAACCAGCTTAACCCCAACACGGTGCGTGGTCCTATTACCTACGCGGCCAGTCAGCTGCCAGACCCAGTCACCATCCCCGAGGTCCTGCTGGGGCGAGTTATCCCAGACCCCCAACCCAAGACCACAGACCCCAAAACCGAGCCCGCCCCCATCAACCTCAACAGCCGCTTTACCGACTTGGTCGGTCACTGGGCCGCGCCCTTCGGCGATGCCCTGGCTGAGAATGGCCTGGTACGTGGTTTTTTAGACGGTTCATTTCGCCCCGATTTGACCGTTACCCGCGCCCAGTTTGCTGCCCTGGTGATGGCCGCCTTTCCCAATCAAGCCAACGATAGCCGACGGTTTAATGCCTTTGTCGATGTGCCCAATGGGTTTTGGGCTCGGGAGGTGATCTATCGAGCCCAGGCCCAGGGCTTTTTATCAGGGTTCCCAGACAACACCTTTCGCCCCGATGCGCCAATGACGCGGGTGCAGGCCATCGTGGCGTTGGTCAGCGGCCTGCAACTGGGGGCAGGGCAGTCTGGCCAGTTGAGCATTTACCAAGACCGCGCCCAGATACCGTCCTATGCGATTGATGCGGTGGCGGCGGCTACCCAGCGGCAAATGGTGGTCAACCACCCGGTAGTCGATCAGCTGCGGCCCATGCAGCCAATCACCCGGGCTGAGACCGTGGCCCTGGTGTACCAGGCCCTGGTGACCCTGGGTAAAATGCCCGCCTTGCAGTCCCCATTTATTGCGCGTCCCCTGGATGTGGTGCCTAATTTCAGCGATCTGGAGCGCCATTGGGCTAGCCCCTTTGTCGAACAGCTTTCTGAAAAAAACTTGATCAGCGGGTTGGGCAATGGCCAATTTCAGCCCGATAGCCCCATGACCCGAGCCCAGTTTGCAGCCCTGGTGGTGAATGCTTATCAGCCCAAGCTGCAACGCGACGCCCTGAGCTTTCGAGATGTGCCACCCGACTTTTGGGCGGCAGGGGCCATCCAAACCGCTTACCGCGCCAAGTTTCTATCGGGGTTCCCGGATTATTCCTTTGCGCCCGAGCATCCGATCTTAAAGCTTCAGGTCCTCTTGGCCCTGGTCAGCGGCCTCGACCTGGCTAACCTTGCCCTGGGCAAAAATGCGCCCCTTAGTTTGCTTGAGCGCTATCGTGACCGCCATCGGATCCCGGCCTATGCTCAGGCTGCGATCTCAACCGCTACCCAGCTGGGCCTGGTCTTTAACTATCCCGACAAGCGAGAGCTACACCCCACCCGCATCGCCAGCCGTGCCGAGGTCGCCGCCATCGTTTACCAGGGACTGGTGATTTTGAATAAAGCCAAAAAGCTGGACTCTCAATATCAGGTGACAGTTTAAATGCGAGAATAGAGGCTTAATCTCAGCTTAAGAATTTTGAGGAAGATATCATGGCAGAAATCCAGTTCGCCCGCGGTATCGCAGAGGAAGTCGTGCCCGATGTACGCCTCACTCGGTCTAAGGATGGCACCAACGGCTTAGCCACGTTCTATTTTGATCACCCCAAGGCACTGACTGATGAAGGGGTCGAAATCACCGGCATGTACCTGATTGACGAAGAAGGCGAACTATCGACCCGCGAAGTCAATGGCAAATTTGTCAATGGTGAACCCGCTGGTATTGAGGCCTCCTACGCCATCAAGAGCCCGGAACAATGGGATCGGTTTATGCGCTTTATGCAGCGCTACGGTGAGCAAAATGGGTTGGGGTTTACCAAGAGCTAGCCGGTCTTAAGAATTTCAGATTTTGGATTGGGGATTTTGGATTAGGATTCTGTGATTTCAACCGCAGTGCTCCAAACCTTTGACACCTGCCTACACAACCTTCCAAAATCTAAAATCCAAAATCCAAAATCGACATGCCTCCTCTCCCCCATCCTGACGAGTCCTCTTTTGACATTCGGTGTGTCGTCATCACGGTCAGCGACACCCGCACCCCTGAGACAGACACCAGTGGTCAGCTCATTCAAGACCTGCTGACGGCTAAGGGACATCTGATTCAAGCCTATCACTTGGTTAAGGATGACCCTGAGACTATTCGTGAGCGGGTGGTGCAGCTGAGTGCTGAGGCGGATGCGATTATGCTTAACGGCGGCACAGGGATTGCGCCTAGGGATACGACCTATGATGCGATCGCAACCCTCCTCACCAAACAACTTCCCGGATTCGGCGAGCTATTTCGTCAGCTCAGTTATGCAGAAATAGGCTCCCGCGCCATGGCCTCAAGGGCAACGGCGGGCACCTACGGATCAACCCTGATTTTCTCACTGCCAGGGTCCAGCAAGGCCGTCAAACTGGCGATGGAAAAACTGATTTTGCCCGAGCTGCGACATCTGGTTAAGTTACTTCGCCAGTAGAGGGCAACTAGCAACCTTTGGAAAATTTAGATAGCGCCATTCTAATCGACGAATTTTGTAGAAAAGCCATCTTAAATCATCTGACAACTGAGCAGCAACGCTTTCTGGTGGGAAGACTTGATCACACCACAGGCATTCCATGCTGTCTAGCCTTATCAGGTTAGGGAATATCACACATGTATAGTAAATGTGTTTTCAAGACGATGATTTTCCCATTTCAAGACAATGATTTTCCCATTTGCGCTCTAATCTTGGCCCGAAACTCTAATATTGCTGCCAAAGGTTCGGGGTGTTCTATATAGGTTGCTAGGAGTGTTAAATCGAGATTGGGCAAAAGCTCACTCGCTACAATTTGCTCGTATTCGTCGCCACGTAGGCGATGAATTTCAAATCGACTTTGCTGCCAAAACCAGACCTCTGAGACCCCTAAACCCTTATAAATTGAAAGCTTGTCAACTCCACCACTGGTTTCGATCACTTCTATTGCCAGATCGGGAAATTCTTTCTCGGTACCAATACAGTAAGATACGTCAGGCTCAGCCCCTCTTTCCTTGAGCTTGCGCCGAAATGTAGTGGACCCCAATCCATAAAATCGAATGCGAGCTTCTTCAAAATATGAGCTTAGCAATCGACCAATATTATCCTTCTTCGACTCACGCCTGCGGCTTGGGGCCATAATTTCTAGCACTCCCTCCAGGTAGGCGACTCGGTACCAGGGGCTATCGCCCAGACGATTAAGCAAGATTTCGTACTGCTGCCAGCTCACCCCAGAAATCAAATACTGCTCTTCAGATTCGTCAGAGTCGAGGTTGAGCGCGGCGGTTACGTCATTGAGTAACATGGATGTCATTGCGGATAACCTTAATCCCCTCTTTACCTGCCATGATAGATGCATCGGTATAGTTGAGTTTGATTATTTTTTGGTCAATGGAGCAAATGGTGCCCCTATTACGATTGGGCTTGTTGCTCTGGCTTGCGGCGTTATCGGGCTGCTACCGGCTCAATGCCAATCAGGCTGAGATGGAGATCAAGGCCGATATTGAGCGCCAGGGGCGGCGGGTTTCACTCAAATCAGTGACGTGCCCTGGCAACGTCAGTAAGCAGGCAGGCGCTTACTTTCGCTGCGTCGGGGAGCTGCCCACCGGGGAGATGTTTACCATTAACGTCACTCAGCAAGATGATCAAGGCTCGCTAACCTGGGACGTCCCTAGCTCTAAAGCTTTGATCAACCTGGTATCCCTGGAGGAAAAAATCCAGACCGGGTTTAGTCAAGACCTGGGCAAGCGCCCTGACATTGACTGCGGTGCTGCCTACCGCATCAACACACGCGGTGAGTCCTTTGAATGTGATGTCGTCGGCAGTGTCACCGTCGGCACCGACCGGATTGAATCAGTCCTAGTCAAAGTAGACGCCGAAGGCAATCTCCAATGGCAGGAGATCCGCCAGGCCACTGCGCCCTCGTCGGTCGCGGCAGGCGGACCATCGGCAGGTTCGACCGATAGCAATACCCCAACAGCCAGCCCCGCAGCGTCAGGTGAATCAACAGATGAAGAAGACGAGGCAACCTCACAGGTAGACCTGGAAAACCCTCGCGACCCTGCCGTCATTGAAGCAGAGCTGCCCGATGTCACCGATGATTAATACACCTACGCCCTTCCCCTCTCGCCCATTACCCTCTACTCACCACCCATTACCCTCTACACCCCCTACCTCCCATGTCAACCGTTCTTGATTTTTTAGCCAAAGGTGGCCCGGTCATGATTCCCATCCTCGGGGCGTCGGTCTTGACGATTTCCTGTGGGCTGGAACGTGCGTTGTTTTGGTCTGAGCTGCTGAAGCGAGAGGCCA